>CAZTPE010000165.1:0-6031 GCA_964614545.1 uncultured Ectothiorhodospiraceae bacterium | reverse complement strand
CCACCCAGAGAAAACAATACTTCAGAAGATCATCGGAGGAAGAAGGCATGAAAAAACTAGCCATTACAATGACAGGTGCGCTGCTGATCGCGTTGAGCGGTTGTGCATCCCAGGGCAAAATCGAGGATGTCAATGCAGCGGCCACCACCGCCGCCATCGAAGCCGCAGAGGCGGCGTTGAACAAGGCCCGCAGCGTCGACGGTGAATGGCGTGATGCGAGAAAGGTATACCTCAAAAAGGCCAAGGCCGCCGCCCATAAGGCGGATTACAAAACCGCCATCAAGCTGGCCAATATCGCCAAGTTCCAGGGCGAGATGGGTTATCAGCAGGCCATCGAGCAGAAGGACGCCGGACCCTGGCTGTTCTGACGCCTGAGCTAGCCCGATAGCGCAACGTAAAGAGGCGGACTGCATTGCAGCCCGCCTCTTTCCATTTACATCCTCGGAAAAACACCACCCGCCCCATGTTTCCTGACGGCAATACGCCCACCCAGCCCCACCGCGAAATCTACAGCATCGCCCAGCTCAACCGCGAGGCCCGCACCCTGCTCGAAGGCAACTTCCCGCTAATCTGGGTCGAAGGTGAGATCTCCAACCTGGCGCGGCCGGCCTCCGGCCACATCTACTTCACCCTCAAAGACGAGCAGGCCCAGGTACGCTGCGCCATGTTCAAGATGCGCCGGAGGCTGCTGAACTTCCAGCCGGAAAACGGCAGTGCGGTACTGGCGCGGGTGCGTGTCAGCCTGTACGAGGCGCGTGGCGACTACCAGCTCATCGTCGAGCACCTTGAAGAGGCCGGCGACGGCCGTCTGCGGCGGCAATTCGAGCAGCTCAAGCGCCGCCTGGCCGACGAAGGCCTGTTCGACGCCGCCCGCAAGCGCCCCCTGCCCAGCCTGCCGCGTTGCATTGGCGTCATCACCTCACCCAGCGGCGCGGCCATCCGTGACGTGCTCAGTATCCTCCAGCGGCGTTTCCCGGCCATCCCGGTGCTCATCTACCCGGTGCCGGTGCAGGGTAGTGAGGCCCCACCAGCCATTGTCGACGCCCTGCACACCGCGGCACAACGCGACGAATGCGATCTGCTGCTGCTTACCCGCGGTGGTGGTTCACTGGAAGACCTGTGGGCCTTCAACAACGAAGCCGTGGCACGCGCCATTGTCGACAGCCCGATCCCGGTGGTCAGCGCCGTGGGCCACGAAATCGACACCACTATCGCCGACTTCGTCGCCGACATGCGCGCCCCCACGCCCTCCGCCGCCGCCGAGCTGATCAGCCCGGACCGCGGCGAATGGCTGGACACCCTGCGCCACTGGCGAAGCCGGCTGATCCGCGCCATACAGTCCCGACTGGCACGCGAACAGCAACACCTGCGAGCCGTCAGTCGGCACCTCAAGCATCCCGGCCAACGACTACAGGATCAGGCCCAACGGCTGGATGAACTGGAACAACGCCTCAGCCGCGCCCTGCGCGCACGCTTGCAACACAACAAGGCACGTCTTGGCGCACTTACCATCCGCCTGCACAGCCAGTCGCCGAAACGGCAACTGGCGACCCTGCAATTGCGCCTGAACGCCGACCGCCGGCGCCTGCATGCCGCCATGCCGCAGCGTCTGAGCGAAGAACAGCAGCGTCTCGCCGCCCTCGCCCGCGCCCTGGATGCGGTCAGCCCGCTGGCCACGCTGAGCCGTGGCTATGCCATTGTGCAACACCCGGATGGCCCCATCGTCCGCAAGGCCGGCGAGGTCAGCATCGGCGACCCATTGCACATCCGCCTCGGCGAAGGGCGGCTGGACTGCCGGGTCGAGGGTATTCACGAGGACTGAGTACGAATCATTTGCTTGTTCGCCACAGAGCACACAGAGACTCATCAAAATGATGGATCGGTGCAAACCGGAAAGTAAGAGAATTCAAGCGCAAAAGGTCACGACGATTTTGAAATCAGGCATACATAAATCTCTATGTGCTCCGTGCCTCTGTGGCAATTTATCAATACCGAGAAATAGAATGAAAATCATCACTCTGCTTCTGTTCCTGCTGCCGCTGACGCTACAGGCCGCCCTGCCGCCGCACAGCGAGGCGGTGCCCGGTGGTGTTACGGTCATCGACCTCGGCCCTGCTCACGGTGAACCGCCAGTGCTGCATTACAAAAAACAGCAGGTGATGGTGCAACAGGACCAGGGTCGCTGGAAGGCCGTGGTGGGTATCCCGCTCTCGACCAAACCCGGCACCCAGCAACTCACACTGGCCAAGGGCGCGCCACTGACATTTACCGTGCAGGCCAAGGACTACGCCACCCAGCACCTCACCATCAAGAACAAGCGCAAGGTCAATCCAAATAAGCAGGACATGACACGCATCCGCGGCGAACGCGGGCGCATCAACACCGCGCTGGCGCACTGGCGGGAGACGGCAGATGTAGAAACCACTTTCATTCTGCCCGTGCAGGGCCGCCTCAGCAGCCCCTTCGGCCTGCGCCGTTATTTCAACGAACAGCCGCGCAAACCGCACAGCGGCATCGACATCGCCGCCGCCGAGGGCACGCCCATTCACGCACCCGCTTCAGGACAGGTCATCGATACCGGAGATTACTTTTTCAACGGCAAGACGGTATTTCTCGACCACGGCCAGGGACTGGTGACCATGTACTGCCACATGAGCCACATCGACGTGACACCGGGGCAGACGGTAACGCAGGGTGAGATCATCGGCACCGTGGGCCAGACCGGGCGTGTCACCGGCCCACATCTGCATTGGGGTGTCAGTCTGAATAACGCGCGCGTCGATCCGGCGCTGTTTTTTGAAGATTTGGAGGGGTTGCTGTCCCGCTCTCAGCATTAAAATACCCAGCAGACTTACTCTCCAAATCATCTGAAAAGCCAACTGAATACAGGCTATTTCAGGGTGTGCAATAATCGCTCTTGGGTTGCCGGACCACCGCTACCCCCTGCCGAATGAACATCTTCCAAGGTTGGGGCGCAAGCACCGACGAGCAGCAGACAATACTAGTGTGGTGTAACGTATAAAGGGTACATATCAGCGTGGCGGGAAGCCGTTAGCTGCAAGGCGCGTCTCGTAGGGAATGGCGTGCCCTTTTCAAGAGACGCAACGCCGCAGATGACGGCTTCCCGCCGCGCCCGGAGGGAGGCCCGCAAATGCCCCAATCCTACGTTGCAGTCCTTGTTAAGGGAAGGGCCATTAACGGCGGACTGCGCCTTGTCTTGCGGCATTTGCGGGCCTCTGATATGTACCCTTTATACGTTACACCACACTAGCTTATTTAATAAAAAGGAGTGCTTATGCGGCGACTTGAAATACTATTTGTAACTATTTTTTCCCTATCTGTACTACCTGCTTTCGCCGCAAATGATACGGAGGCACTTTCGCAAATCACCGATAATCTTAAGCAGGTCTGCGACAAACCAGAGAATGCAGGAAATTATTGGGATATAAGGGTAAAAGGTAATGGTGAGGCGGAAATCAAGCTAAAACTAGCAGACATCGGCATGACGGGCGAAGCTACCTTTTCTAAAACGGAGTGGCGCGACGTACAAAGAACAGTAGAAGACAACAACGATTACAGAAGTTGCGTGAAGGCGCTTTCACCAATATTTATTGAGAAGTTTAGCGACCTGGTTTCTGAAAAATTCACCGTCAGAAAGCCAAAGAAAAGAACCCTGGGCGGCATCAAATGGCAGGAATCAGAGGGTGGATTAAAAGTGACACTATCATCATGTCACAGGCAGTTTAGCTCTGTAATTTGCGAATTTTCCGCCAACCCCACGGAATCAGACTTAAGCATCGATCTATCTGAAAACTCCGCCATTTACGATCAATCCGGAAACAAGTTTGTTCCATCTGAAATTACAGTAGCCAATTTAAAAACTGCATTTAGAGATCACTACTTCAATGAAACAGTGCATGCGGAATTGGTCAGAGGTATAGATATTACTGTTAAATTAAAGTTTAACGACGTGAGCAAAGACTTCACCATGATAAGCAAAGCAACGCTTATAGCGACGATAAAACAGAAACGCGCATCCAAAGAAAATCATACTTTTACATTTCGCGACATCAATATTGTTTTGGATTAATTCACAACAAAACAAAGGATCCGCACACCTAATCTACAACACATTCATTCCATATGTGCGACAACTACGATTAGAGCGTAAAATCGAGCACTGAGTGTGGTCATTGAGGGGGCCGTCGTTCTCGACCGATGCGGTTCGCAGGCTCATTAGTGTAGTGTCTCATACTAAGTGCAGATATAGACGAAACGAGAAAGGACAGCTGCAAGGCGCGTTCTTGCAGGGATAGTGGTGCTATCTCAAGAGAACGCAACGCCGCAGATGCCTTTCTCGTTTCGCCCGAAGGGAAGCCATTAAATAGACAATTACGGCGTTGCAGCCCTTGAAAAGGGAACCACCCTTCTCTGCGGGCTGCGCCTGGTTCTTGTCTATTTACTGGCTTTCTATATCTACACTTAGTATGAGACACTGCACTAGCATCCTACATGGATAACCCAAAGGCCTTTCATCATGCCACGATACCAATAGCGGCAGCCCTACTGCCCGACACCACCACCGATAAATCAGTACGGTAATCCCCCGGCTTTGCCGGGGGTGATTTAACGCTGACCGTCTAAAGGCGGGCCGAAATAAGTCAGCCCTGTGGATTTTCGTAAAAGACGTAGCTGGTCGAGTAATCACTGAACTCAAAATAGACCTTCTTTTCGCCGGGATCCACGCGCAGGTTCTGATTTTCATCCAGCACGCCGTAGGCGTAGCGATAGGGCCGGGGCGTGTTGCCGCTGGTACTCACGGCGGTGCTCAGCTTGTCGATCTTAATGAAACGCTTCACCAGCTTGTCACCGGCATAGACATCCAGCACGCCGTCAGTACCGGTGTAATTCTGTACCGCGCGGTTGAATTTATTCTGCGTTTCCTGGGTGCACGCTGTAATAAGTAACAGCATTGCAACCATGATCAGCGCCTGTTTTTTCATATCACTATCCTCATCGATTCGTTGCATGTTGATCTTGGGTGGATCAGGCCTTTAAAAAAACCCTCATCACAGAGGGCACAGAGAAAAACCGGTGAAAAATTCATTATCTCTGTGTCCTCTGTGGTGAATCTGCTCGCTGGAGACAACCCGGCTAACACTCCGCGCCCTGGGCCTTTGCCCGCATCCGCCGCGCCTCATCTTCCGCCTTTTTGCCGGCGGCATCCCACGCCAGTGCAGCCTCGGGCCAGCCGGCGATGTGCTTCTGCACCAGGGCCGCCAGGGCATCGATGTGGTCGTCACGGTCATTGAGGGCGGCGATATAGCGGAACTGTTCGCCACCCGCCGCCTCGAAGGCCTTACGGTTTTCGACACCAATCTCTTCGATGGTTTCCAGACAATCGGCGGAAAATCCAGGACAGATGACCGCGACGGATTTGACCCCGGACTTGCCCAGCTGGCGCAGGGTGTCGATGGTGTAGGGCTTGAGCCATTCCTCGCGGCCAAAGACGGACTGAAAGGTCACCTGCCAGCGGTCGTCGGCCAGCCCCAGCTGGTCGGCCACCAGCCGCGCGGTTTTGTGGCAGTGGCAAAAATAGGGATCACCCTGGGTGTGAAAACGCTTGGGCGTACCATGAAAGGAGAACAGCAGTTTTTGCGGCGCCTCACGGCCTGTCCAGTCTTCACGGATACTGGCGGCCAATGCCTCGATGTAGCCGCTTTCGTCGTGATACTGGTTGACGAAACGCAGCTCCGGCACCCAGCGCCACGACTTCACGGCCTCGGCCACGGCATCGAAAGTGGAGGCGCTGGTGCTGGAGGAATACTGCGGATACAGCGGCAGCACCAGCACCCGCCGCGCATTGGCGTCACGCAGGCGCCGCATCGCCGAGGCAATAGACGGATTACCGTAGCGCATGCCCAGCTCCACCACCACCGGTCCCGGCAGGCGCTGCTGCAGGGCGCGGCGCAGGCTCTCGGTCTGCTGACGGGAGATCTGCATCAGCGGCGAGCCCTGCTCGGTCCATATC
>CAZTPE010000164.1:0-6158 GCA_964614545.1 uncultured Ectothiorhodospiraceae bacterium | reverse complement strand
ATCGATCGATGACGGGAAGTGCCCTCCACTCAATTACCGTTGCGGGGGCAGCGCTGGAATTGCCGGCCATCACGAAAATAAGGAGGGCGGGCGCACCAGTTTCCCGTTTCATCCCGTGGGCGGATTGCCCGTGGGACACCTGAAGCAGGCGCGCATTTTAGCAGGTTGTTGCAAAGGGCGTCCTGTCTTTTTCCGTGCCTGTGCGGTGTGTCTTTTCAAGTTTCATTTCGATTCAGCCGTTTATGGCTCTATTATTAAGGGTATTCTTCTTCATTGCGCAGAGGTCGCAAGCAATGAGGGGAGGCACCCTTTAGTCAACGGGGAAGTGGCGGCTCGACATCCATGCAGCGGATACTGGTACTCAATGCCAAGGGCGGTTGTGGCAAGACCACCCTGGCCACCAATCTGGCGGGCTACTATGCCTCATGCGGGGAGGTTACGGCGCTGCTGGACTATGACCCACAGGGCTCGGCGATGAAGTGGCTGAGTCTGCGCGACCGCGAGCGCCCGGCCATTCACGGCATTGCCGCCTACCAGAAACGCAACGATCTCACCCGCACCTTTCAGATGCGTCTGCCGGCCGGCACCCGGCGGGTAATCATGGATGCGCCCGCCGGGGTGGCGGGTCTGCAACTGGGCGACTATGTGCAGCGGGTGGACTGTATTCTGGTGCCGGTGCTGCCTTCGCCCATCGATATCCATGCTGCGGCGCACTTCATCCAGGACTTGCTGTTGCTGGGCAAAGTACGCCCGGCGGGGGTGCGGTTGGCCGTGGTGGCCAACCGGGTGCGCGAGAATACGCGCGTGTTCCGGGATCTGCAGCGCTTCCTGCTAGCCCTCAACGTGCCTTTTGTCGCCACCCTGCGCGACAGTCAGAACCACATCCGTGCCGCCGAGCAGGGCTTGGCCATCCACGAACTGGAGGCCTCGCGCAGTCTGCCGGACCGCGAACGCTGGGCGCCGCTGATCCAGTGGCTGGAGGCGGCGGCCGGGCAGTCAGCGGTTGCGAATGGTGCGGTGACATCTATTGGGGTAGACAGGCCGGACTGATCATCATGTCTGGGAGGGCGCTCCCACCCAATAAAACTACAGCCACCTGTGCGGCTTCAGCCGCGAAGAAAGCCAGATTTATCTTTCACGGCTGAAGTCGCTCCCACAGATGAATTTATCTCCCTCGAGTTATCACGGGCATGGCCTGCTCCGGTGGTCTTTGGGGAACAGTGTTTTCTCTGGGCTTAATGCCGCCGGGCGTAGAGGGTACACTGCCTGTTATGAACCCCATCGGACTCAGCATCTTCGCCAGCCGCATCGAGGCGGTGTGCGACGAAATGGGCGCGGTGCTGCAGCGTACCGCCTTTTCGCCCAACATCAAGGACCGGCTGGACTATTCCTGCGCCGTGTTCGACTCCAACGGCGAGCTCTGCGCCCAGGCCGCCCACATCCCCGTGCACCTCGGCTCCATGGCTTACGCCATGCGCGGCATTGTGCGCGAGGTGGACTGGTCGCCGGGCGACATGGTGATCCTCAACGATCCCTTTCTCGGCGGCACCCACCTGCCTGACGTCACCCTGATCGCGCCGCTGCACGTGGCGGGCGAACGGGTGGGCTTCGTCGTCAACCGCGCCCACCATGCCGACATCGGTGCCAGCACACCCGGCTCCATGCCCATTTCGCGGCGTCTCGACGAGGAAGGGCTGATCATTCCTCCATCATATCTGCTGCGCGCCGGCGAGCTGGACGAGGCCATGCTGCGGCACATCGCCGGGGTGACGGCCAACCCGCAGCAGTCGCGGGGTGATTTTGCCGCGCAGATCAGTGCCAACCGTACCGGGTTGGCGCGCCTGCAGGCGCTGGTCGAGGGCATGGGCGATGGCGGTGCCGGCGTACGCGGTTACGAAGACGGCCTGCAGCAGCTCAATGACTATGCCGAGCGACTGGCGCAGAGCGCTCTGGCGGCCATCCCCGATGGCGAGTACCGCTTCTGCGACTGGATGGATGATGACGGCTGCGGCAACACGGACCTGCCCATCGAAGTGAGTCTTCACGTCAGTGGTCATCGCATCCGCGTCGACTTCAGCGGTACCGCGCCGCAGACCGCCGGCAACATCAACTGCCCGCTGTCGGTGGCCGCCGCCGGCGTCTACTACGCCTTCCGCTGCCTGATGCCGGCCCACACCCCCGCCGCCAGCGGCAGCTTCCGCAGCATCGACATCCACGCCCCCGAGGGCTGTCTGCTCAATGCCCGCCGCCCTGCTGCGGTGGCCGCCGGCAATGTTGAAACCAGCACCCGCGTGGTGGACGTGGTGTTGGGTGCGCTGGCTCAGGCCCTGCCCGATACCATCGCTGCCGCCAGCCACGGCAGCATGAACAACCTCGCCATGGGTTCCCGTGCCGCGGGCAGTGAGTGGGACTATTACGAAACCATCGGTGGCGGTATGGGCGCCGGCCCGCGCGGCCCTGGGCTCAATGCCGTACAGACCCACATGACCAACACCCTCAATACGCCCATTGAGGTGCTGGAGAGCGTCTATCCGCTGCGCATTCGCCGCTACGCCCTGCGTATTGGCTCTGGCGGCGTGGGCCGGCATCGCGGCGGCGACGGCCTGATCCGCGAGTTCGAATTCCTCGCCCCCACCACCGTGACCCTGCTCACCGAGCGTCGCACCCATGCGCCGTGGGGATTGCAGGGTGGCGGCGACGGCGTGCCGGGGAGTAACCTGCGCGACGGCGAAGCCCTGCCGCCGAAGGTCAGCTACGAGGCGCAGCCTGGTGAGCGCCTGACGGTGGAGACGCCCGGTGGCGGAGGTTGGGGTTCGGTGGATTGACCGGGGCGTGGTGTTTGGAACGCAAAGGTCGCAGAGGCGCGGAGGACGCAAGGGATTCCGGGAATTGTCCGCCAATGAACGCCAATTCACGCAAATAAAATGAAATAAATGGTCTTCGTAGCGTGCGCCGTGCGTACGTTTTTTGCGTGTATGACATGAACCAAAGATACAGATAGGACTATTGCGGGAATGGCGAGAAAGGTTTTTTCCTTGACCCGTAATGTTGCGCTACGCACACAATCGTTTGCTACAGATCATCGTGCGCATGGCGCACACTACAGTTTTTTCATTTGCGTGAATTGGCGTTCATTCGCGGACCCATAACAAAAAACTTTGCGTTGTCCGCGCCTCTGCGTTCTTTGCGTTGACTGCAAGGCGGGAAACAATCTGCCGGGTTAGAAATTGTACACCGAATTGTCCGGATCGAAGTCCCGGTCACTCAGTCCTACATTGACCCGCACATTCTCATAGCTGTAGTCCTCCACCTGCCGCAGGCGGCCGTCTACTACCTCCCATGAGCGGATGCGCAGTGGCAGCCCCGTGCGCCGACTGACGCAGAGCATGACCTCAGTGGCGTAGAGTCGTGGTTCCCTGTCTTTCGGCAACAGCAATCGATAGCAGTGGCCGGCCTCGCCGAAGTGGCGCTGCTCACCGAGGTCGATGATGCGCGCCCGCAGCGCGGGATTGGCCCGGATCAGCGCTGCCGAGTCCACGAAGTTGTCGACGATAGCGGGGAAGGGCAGTTGGTAGACGCTGTGGCGGTTGCCGCGCATGGCGAAGCTGCCGCGTGGCGCCAGGTTCAGGGTCGGCAGCCAGCGCCTGGGGCTGATCCGCAGACGGTCGTCGTTCCAGTCGAGACGGAACAACAGCTCCCGCCCTTTGTGGGCCGGCCCCAACCATTTCATGTAGATGTCGTAGGGTGCGCGGTACTTGACCGCGATGCGTTCGGCGGGCTGCTGGCGGCCGTTGGCGTATTCCTGCTTGTGGAAGGTGTAGGTGGCGTCGCGCAGCTGGCTGGCGGCGGTCTGCATCTGCGCGATGACCCGGCCGACGTCGAGCGTCGGGGCGTCGTCGGCCCGCAGGGGCGCGGCACCAAACAGCAGGATCAGAAATACGGCGTATCGCATGTTGGCCGACCATATCACCGGCCGTTGCCTTTTGCAGTTTTCCCGTGTTTCTCGTTGCATTGCGCAATGGCATGGCGGCAGCTCTGGCACCGCAGAGCAGTGTCACAAGTTGCTCAACCGCGTTTCGGGTAGAATGCCGTTTTCATTTTCAGGATGGCGGTATGTGCGGCATTTGCGGTGAATTGCGTTTCGATGACCGGTCTCCCGAGGTGACGACCATCGCGCGCATGAATGAGAGGCTGGCCCGCCGCGGGCCGGACGACGAGGGCGTGCACGTCAGCGGCCCGCTGGCCTTCGGCCACCGGCGGTTGTCGGTGATCGATCTGTCCGCGCGTTCGCATCAACCCATGGTTGATGAAGAGTTGGGCCTGTCACTGGTATTCAACGGCGCGATTTACAACTACAAGGCCCTGCGTGCAGAGCTACAGGCAGCGGGCTACCGTTTCTTCTCCGATGGTGATACCGAGGTGATCCTCAAGGCCTATCGGCACTGGGGCGAACGCTGCGTCGAGGAACTGCACGGCATGTTCGCCTTCGCCATCTGGGACGTGCGCGAGCAGCGCCTGTTCGCCGCGCGCGACCGCTTGGGCATCAAGCCCTTCTATTATTCGCAGACGGAGAGTGGCTTCCGTTTTGCCTCCAATACCCAGGCACTGCTGGCCGCCGGCGGGGTGGACAAGGCCATCGACCCGGTGGGCCTGCATTACCAGCTCACCCTGCACGCGGTGATCCCGGCGCCGCACACCATTCTCAAGGGCGTGCGCAAGCTGGCCCCCGGCCACACACTCGTCGTTACCCCCGATGGGCAGATGCAGACGCAGCAATACTGGCACCTGCAGGCCACCCGCCCCGACGAGCCGAAGTCTGAGCAGGAGTGGATCCAGCTGATCCACGATGCCCTGCGCAAGGCCGTGGAGCGCCGTCTCTCGGTGGCCGACGTGCCGGTGGGGGTGTTGCTCTCGGGCGGGCTGGATTCCAGCCTGCTGGTGGGCCTGCTGGCCGAGGCGGGGGTGAAGGACCTGCGCACCTTCTCCATCGGCTTCGAGGACGTGGGTGAGGAGGCGGGTAGCGAGTTCGAGTATTCCGACGCGGTGGTGGAGCGCTTCCAGACCCGCCATACCAAATACCACATCCCCAACAGCGAGGTGCTGCCACGCTTGCCTGAGGCCATCGACAACATGGCCGAACCCATGGTGGGACAGGATGCGGTGGCCTTTTATCTGCTGGCCGAGCGCGTCTCGCAAGACGTGAAAGTGGTGCAGAGCGGCCAGGGTGCGGACGAGGTATTCGGTGGCTATTTCTGGTATCCGCAGATGGACGCCGACGAGGGCTCCGACCTCGAACGCTTCGCCCACCACTATTTCGACCGCCCGCACAGCGAATTCCTGGAGGCCGTCACCGTGCCCTACCGCGGCGACGACTACACCTCGCAGCTGGTGCATGAGCACCTCGCCGAGCCCGGCGCTGACAGCTTCCTCGATCGCGTGCTGCGCTTCGACGTCACCACCTTGATCGTCGACGACCCGGTCAAGCGCGTCGACAATATGACCATGGCCTGGGGTCTGGAGGCGCGCGTGCCCTTCCTCGACCACGAGCTGGTAGAGCTGGCTATGCGCATGCCGCCGGAGCTGAAACTCATGTCCGGCGGCAAGCATGTGCTCAAGTGCATCGCCCGCGGCCTGATCCCGGATGCGGTCATCGACCGGCCCAAGGGTTATTTTCCCATGCCGGCGCTGAAGTATGTACGCGGCGACTTTCTTGAATTCATGCGTGATATCCTCGACTCTAGAGCCTGCCGGCGGCGTGGAGTGTTCGAACGGGCCTATGTGGAAAGGCTGCTGGCCGCACCGGACTGCCACTTCACCAAATTGCAGGGCAGCAAGCTGTGGCACCTGGCCCTTCTGGAGCTGTGGCTTCAGCGTAATGTGGACACGGTGCCGGAATAGGTACCGAAGAGTCCTACTTTTATGGTCGGATATAGTAAGGTAGACTTTAAATCGCTATACGGAGCCCCCATGTAGCGAATTACTGAATTGAACGAGGTTGAGCAAGATGGACGTATTGGAACGCATCAAAGAACAGGTCGAAAGCCATCCGGTAGTGCTCTACATGAAGGGTACACCGCAACTGCCGCAATGCGGATTTTCCTCTCGTACCGCCGAGGCCCTGGGCGCCTGCGGTGAAGAATTTTCCTATGTGAACGTGC
>CAZTPE010000163.1:0-6183 GCA_964614545.1 uncultured Ectothiorhodospiraceae bacterium | reverse complement strand
CTCGCCTAAGAGCGCCTACTTTTGGTACCTGCGTCCATGCAGGCAAAGCTTCCGCCTCCTGCTCTCGCTCCTTACCTGCGTCCATGCAGGCAATAAACAGGTGAGATTATGCATAACTTCATGAAATATCCGGGTGCAGTTCATCTGGCTCCCGGCCGAAACAGAAACGCCCGCCTCACGTGAGCGGGGCGGGCGTCTGTTGTGTGCCGACGCACACAGCTTGCGGGATCAGTCTTTGTCGATCTTCAAGGCGAGGAATACCGGCCCACCACGACGCTGAACCAATACCGGCACCGATTTTCCCGCCGGCAGATTATCCACCAGTTCGCGGAACTGCTCAGAGCCCGTGACCTCGACGTTATTCATCATCAGGATCACGTCACCGCGCCGCACACCGGCCTTGCGAGCCGGGCCGGCCAGCACCTGATTCACCAGCACGCCCTTTTCACTGATGCCCAGACGCTTGCGCTGCTCCGGGGTCAGGTCGGAAACGGTGATCTTGATACGGCTGGTCTTGGCGCTTTTTGGTTCGCCACCGGCCAGCTGTACCTCGTCGTCGGACAGCTCACCCAGCTCGACAGACAGGGTCTTGACCTTGCCGTTGCGCAGAATTTCCACGCGAACCTTCTCGCCCACTGGCGTGATGCCCACCAGCGGCGGCAGATCGGAAGACATAATCACCGCCTTGCCATTAAACTGGGTAATGATGTCGCCCACCTTCAGTCCGGCGGCCTCGGCCGGGCTGTCCGGCACCACTCTGGCCACCAGCGCACCGCGCGGCTTGTCCATGCCAAAGGACTCGGCTAGTTCACGGGTCACATCCTGAATCAGCACACCCAGCCAGCCACGCGCCACGTGGCCGCTGTCCTTCAGCTGCTCGACCACTTTCATCGCCATATCGATGGGAATGGCAAACGACAGACCCATGAAGCCGCCGGTACGGCTGTATATCTGCGAATTGATGCCCACCACTTCGCCGTCCAGGTTGAACAGCGGGCCACCGGAATTGCCGGGGTTGATGGCCACGTCGGTCTGGATGAAGGGCACATAGTTCTCGCGCGGCAGGGCACGGCCCTTGGCGCTGACGATGCCGGCGGTCGCGGAATGATCAAAACCAAAGGGCGTGCCGATGGCCAGTACCCATTCGCCCACCTTGAGCTTCTCGGAATTGCCGATCTTCACCACCGGCAGATGCTCCGCATCAATCTTCAGCAGGGCGACATCACTGCGTTCGTCACTTCCAATCAGCGTGGCTTCCAGCTCGCGACGGTCGCTCAGTCGCACCAGAATTTCCGTGGCGTCCTTGATGACATGATGATTGGTCATCACATAGCCATCGGATGAAATAATAAAACCCGAACCCAGCGACTTGGCATCGTACTGCTCGCCGTCACCCTGCCCGCCTGGGCCCTGTTCACCGAAGAAATGGCGGAACAGATCGCCGAAGGGGCCTTCGGGAATACCTTCCGGCATGCCATGCGGCAGGCGCGAAACCTTGGGATGCTTCAGCTTCTGGGTGGTGCTGATATTGACCACCGCAGCACCGTGATTTTCCACCAGCTCGGTAAAGTCAGGCAATGATGCCCACGCCTGAGCCGCGCAGGAAACCATCAGTAGTACCAGCACCGAGATCCACGAAAGCCGCCGCAGGGATTGATGTAAAGACATGCTTGCTCCTAATCGAGTCACGAGAGAATAATCAATGTGTATTGTAGAAAGAAATAACCGGTGTTGCATTGGCTAGGGGGTGTTAACAATCATTTTGACACCCCCTAGAATCACCGGCTGGTAACGCCGGTCCCCACGCGCATAACGCTGCGCCCAGGCAAAACCCAACAACAATCCTAGCAGACTGAAGATAATGCTCAGACCTTCACTGTTATCCAGCATCAGTTGCCGGGCGAGTGTCTGGCCAAGCACGCCAAAGAGGAAAAAGCTTAGCAGGGGAACCAGGTAAACCGCCATCGAGCCACGCACCAACGCCGATTCGTCGATGCCGATCACCACCTCGTCACCCACTCGCACCTGGGCCTGGTCGGGATTGGCGACCTGCACCCGGCTGCGTTTCTGCCCCAGCACCTTACTCAGCACCGCGGTGCCGCAACCCTTGCGAGCGGCACACTGACCACAGGCCGACTGACGCTGGGTTTCCACCCACACGCCGTCCGGACCCGCGGCAACGACATATGCTGTTTCTTCAATCATTGTCAGCCCCGGCAGCCTGTCGGCGAACCGACCTGGCCAGCATTTCCACCGTCGCCGCCGGTACCTCACCAACCACCACGATCTGATGGTTGTCCAGCGCCGTGCTATAAACATTCACTGCACCCCGTTTAAAGGGGCCATCAAAGGGCGCCGGTTCCCCGTCCAGCGCTTCGATATAGATCGACACGCTGGCCAGACCATCTGTGATCAGCAAGTGCTCGGCCAGTTGCGAACTGTCCGGCAAAAGATGACGCATTTGAGAGACGACCTTGAAGCCTATGGGCATCTCATCGACGCGCCAGGTTTGCTCCGCAGGCGAAACTTCTTCGATCTCGTTACTTTCTTCATACCAGACGAAGTCATCGCTGCGAGTCGAGGGCTGCAGCATGGCCGGCGGCACCTCATCGACAATGGAGACCTCCGCAAACATGGCCTGTTCGAGTATTTCCGCCGATTCACTCAGCAGGTCTGACTTGAGTAGCAGGCCGCTATCCTTGTCCAGCCACAGGCGGTAGCCGTAGCGGAAGGCATCATTGGGCTGGATCAGCACGCGCTTGGCGGGATAGCCCGCCACCCGGTCTTCGCCATCCATCTGAAAGGTATAAAGCGCCTGCATGGCGGCAAAATCATTGGCCACCAGCTTCGATAACCAGCCGCCCTTACCCGAGCGGCGCGTACTCACGGTGACGGATTTGCTGTCGGGAAGGTAGCAGGTGACGAGATCGTTCTTGCGGATCACCTCGCGCGCATAACCGTTCAGATTGACGATGCGCTCGATCTCACCATCCTCGGTCGCCTGATGCGCCAGACTCATGGACTGCACGTCCCCACCCTGCATGAAGACCAAGGTACCGTAGTAATTCAGATTTTGCAGTGCGTCCTGCATCCGGCTGAGGGATTTGAGCAGGTCATCCCCGGCCAGTACGGCGCTAAAGGGGAGATAAAGACAGAGAAGAAACAGACCCCGTTTCACCGCTGAACTGATCTCTGCTGCACACCCGGATAGGTCACGATACGTGCATAGGGCATCACACCCTGAATAT
Source organism: uncultured Ectothiorhodospiraceae bacterium (assembly GCA_964614545.1). Classification (GTDB taxonomy): domain Bacteria; phylum Pseudomonadota; class Gammaproteobacteria; order SZUA-152; family SZUA-152; genus DRQN01. The sequence goes on along the minus strand of CAZTPE010000163.1, from coordinate 2,935 downwards.
TGGAGCGTGCCGTCTGCTGGCTGTGGTTAAGAAGGTATTTGTGCAAACGGGGATCGATGCGCCGGGCAATATCGGGGTGCGCCCTGAGCATCTCCGCACGCGCCTTCAGTGAAGGGGCAGCCGCCGGAGGCGTCGCCAGCGGTGTATTCACGGATGCCAGTGTTGCAACACGGGACGGGGACGGCTGCTGCGCAAGGCGTATATACTCAGACGGGGAGGCAGTGCTTTCCGCCACCTGCTGATTGAGTGGCGCCGCAGGATCCTCATGATACAGCGACTCAACACCCATCACCGCGATGGCGGCCACAGAGGCGGCTACGGCCAAGCCGGCAAAGCGTTTACTCAGCCTGGAGGGAGTATGAGCGTGAACGGTAGAAGCGGATGACTTGCGGGGAGGTGGAGCGAGAATGGTGGGTTCATCTTCAATGGCAGCCATAACACAGGAAGCGAATTGGGGATCGATGGCATCCGGCAGATTGCCGTGCAGAGCATCGCTCGCCAAATGAAAGCGCTCCCAGCGATCACGGGCCTCGGCATCACCGCCCAGCGCATCGATGGCATGCTGCTTCTGGGTGTCGTCGAGTTCGCCATCAAGCAGGGATGACAGCCGTTCATCGGATAGATTGGTCATTGCGTCTACCGCCTAGCTACGTTTGTTATTCCAAACAACTATTTTCATTCCAGATTATTCCAGGCAAAAAACAGTTGTTGCTCACTGGTTGCTCAGCAACGGCCTGAGCTTCTTGTCGATGGCTTCCCGGGCGCGAAATATCCGCGACCTCACAGTGCCCACCGGGCAATCCATGGCTTCTGCAATCTCTTCGTAACTCAGCCCTTCGAGTTCGCGCAGGGTAATCGCCGTTCGCAAGTCACCCGGCAACTGGTCGATGGCAGAGTATACCGTGGATTCGACCTCATCCCGCATCAGCAGGCGTTCCGGTGTTGCATACTCCTTAAGACCCGGCGCACCCTCGAATTGTTCCGCCTCCTGGGCATCAATATCGACATTCGGCAATCGTCGACCCTGCGCCACCAGATAGTTCTTCGCCGTATTGATCGCAATACGATACATCCAGGTGTAAAAGGCGCTGTCGCCACGGAAACGCGGCAGAGCGCGATAGGCCTTGATGAAGGCCTCCTGCGCCACATCGTAGACCTCGCTCTGGTCTCGCACGTAACGGGATATTACCTTGATCACCTTATGCTGATACTTGCGTACCAACAGGTCAAAGGCTGTTTTATCCCCACGCTGAACGCGCTCGACGAGCGCCTGGTCTACATTCTTTTCGCCCATCCGGGCCAATCCTTTTTTATCAATTATGTCGAAAGGCAGGCCCGGCCCCTCACTCTGATAGACCGTGGTCTGTACGGATAGTTCGCCGGGGCCGGAACATTATTCCCCCGGCCGCTAAAGGACCTGCGACATGCGGGCCCATAATACGCCAATCCTGCGTAGAAATGTGGGCGATAATCGGGGAATCAAGTAAGCTGTGGCGATGAGCCAGCACTTCAGTCACGATGTTCTCGTCATCGGCAGCGGCGCCGCCGGCCTCAGCTTGGCCCTGCGTCTCAATCCCGCCATTCGCGTCGCTGTTATCGCCAAATCGAATCTGTCCGAGGGTAGCACCCGCTACGCCCAGGGTGGTATCTCCGCAGTGCTCGATCCCAGCGATTCGGTGGAGGCCCATATCGCCGACACCCTCAACGCCGGCGCCGGACTGTGCAAACCGGAAACCGTGCGTTTCACTGTCGAACACGGCACCCGGCAGATCCGCTGGCTGCAGTCCCTGGGCTTACCGTTCACCGCCTGCGATGGCCATGACAACAAATGCCACCTTACCCGTGAGGGCGGCCACAGTCATCGCCGCGTGGCCCACGCCACCGATGCCACCGGGCGGGCGCTGGAAGACACCTTGATCCACGCCGTGCAGGCGCGGCCCAACATTGAGGTGTACGAAAACCACATCGCCGTCGATCTCATCACTGCCGCCAAACTGGGCCAGCAGCCGCAGCGCGTGCTGGGAGCCTATGTGCTGGACCGCGACAGCAGTCGGGTACAGGTCTTTCACGCCCGCAACGTGGTGCTGGCCACCGGCGGTGCCAGCAAGGTTTATCTCTATACCAGCAACCCGGACGTCTCCACCGGCGACGGCATCGCCATGGCCTGGCGCGCCGGCTGCCGCACCGCCAATATGGAATTCATCCAGTTCCATCCCACCTGCCTCTATCACCCGCAGGCCAAATCATTCCTGATTTCCGAAGCCCTGCGCGGCGAAGGCGCCAAGCTGCTGCTGCCCGACGGCTCCACCTTCATGGAGCGCTTCGACCCGCGTGGCGAGCTGGCCCCGCGCGACATCGTCGCCCGTGCCATCGACCACGAAATGAAGCGTCTCGGCGCCGACTGTCTATACCTCGACATCAGCTTCAAGCCGGCCGACTTCATTGCCAACCACTTCCCCAACATCCACCGGCGCTGCCTGGAATACGGCTTCGACATGACCCGCGAGCCTCTGCCCATCGTGCCCGCCGCCCACTACACCTGTGGCGGCGTGATGACCGACCTGCACGGCCGCAGCGACGTGGCCGGATTGTATGCCATCGGCGAAACCGCCAGCACCGGTCTGCACGGCGCCAACCGCCTGGCCAGCAACTCGCTGCTGGAGTGTCTGGTGTTTGGCGAAGCCGCCGCCGAAGACATCAGCCGCCACTGGCAGGATGTCGACATCCCCGAGCAGCTGCCGGACTGGGATGAGAGCCGCGTCAGCGACTCCGACGAACAGATCGTCGTCGCCCACAACTGGGATGAACTGCGGCGTTTCATGTGGGACTACGTGGGCATCGTGCGCACCAGCAAGCGCCTGCAGCGCGCGCAGCGGCGCATCGACCTGCTGGCGCTGGAAATCGAGGAGTACTACAGCAACTTCAGCATCACCAA
>CAZTPE010000162.1:3517-6192 GCA_964614545.1 uncultured Ectothiorhodospiraceae bacterium | reverse complement strand
GTGCGCCGTGCGCACGATTAAGCCCGCAGGCTATGGCTCCCCACAAAAGGTCACCGATCCAAATCTCGGGCGAGACGAAAACCAATATCGTCTTTCCGGTATCCGGGGCTCTCCCTGTCGCGATAGGAGGAACGCACATCCCCCGGGCCGTTGCTCCAGGAACCGCTGCGGAGTACCCGCTGGCCGCAGTCACCCCTGCTTTCGGCCAGCCATGCCAGGCCATTCCTTGGCGCATCCATATACGACTCATGCCAGCAATCCTGCAGCCACTCCCTAACATTACCCGCCGTGTCGAAAAGACTGAATGGGTTTTCTGGAAAGGAAGCGACAGGGGCCGTCCGTTTCCCGCCCCAACGCGCATCACAGCCGTCACAATTCGCCATTATCGAATCCAGTTCATTTCCCCACCAATACGTCGTATCCTTATTCGCGCGAGCAGCATACTCCCACTCCGCCTCACTGGGCAGTCGGTAGCGCTTGCCAGTTTGCCCAGACAGCCATTTGACGTAGACCTCCGCATTCCGCCAGCTCACGTTTATTACCGGTCGCCGGTCGCGTCCCCAGCCTTTATCATCCGGTAATTCGCGTCCTGTCGCATGCGCGAACTGATCATATTCCTCAAAGGTTACTTCATGGCGCCCCATGGCAAAGGCATTATTGATGCGTACTTCATGAACCGGCAGTTCATCCTTTTCGCCTATTCTCTGGATATCACCCATGCGGAAAGTACCGGCTGGAATCACTACCATCTCCGGCCCCATGCTATTGTCCTTGAGACGGTCGCGGAATACTTCGCCGGCCAAAAGCTGGCGACCGGATGACGAAGAACTATTTGCCTTCAACCCTGCTCCCGGGACATCTTCACGTTGATTTACGCTAAATATCACGATGAGCGATATCAGGACAAACGTGATGCCCCCAAGTATGGAGAAGCGTTTAGCCTTCGTCAGATGTGAATTATCGGGTGGCTCTGCCTTAGATTTGAATATGGGAGCTTCTGGTTCGGCCTGCCGTTGCTGTTCTTCTTTTACTTTGGCAGGCGGAGTGCCGAGGATATTGGAAAGATCGGCGAGCAGCCTGTCGAATTCCGGCGACGGCGCCCTGCCATCCCAGTCGGCAAGCCTGGCAGCCTGGATGCTGCGAAAACCTATGGGCGGCTGGATATGATCGATCAGCACCGGCGCGAGCACACCGCGCCGCTTGCCCTCGTCTGCCTCTTCGTGCACCCAATCGGAGTCGACGGAACGTTTCGACCAGACCGCAACCATGCAGCGGCAGGTGTCGATCTCGGTGCCGATCACCTGGCGCCAGGTCCCGCCGACGGGAATAGTCCTGTCCCAAAACACCGACCAACCCGTCTCTTCGAGTGCGCGCAGCAGGGGCTTGATCCTATCCAGATCCTCACTGGCGTAGCTGACGAAGATGTCACTCACTGCTTCGCTTCCCGGATGTGATCCTTGTCTGTATCAGGCGTGGTGAATTTTTCCGTGGTCTTCCCTTACACCTTAGCTCAAAAATCAATCAGCAGGGAACGTCGCAGTGCAATAATCATAACGTGAAAAGGGGGGACAATACGTCCCCACCAAAAGGAATCCGTAGGCGGGATCAACCCTCCGCTACCACGATGCGGTAAATACCGCCCCTATGATGAACAACGTAGAGTTCGCCATCATTCCCCTCACCAAAAGACGAGATCCTCAACGAAGTATCCAGCACTAGACGGTTCTCGAAGCCACCACTGTCATCTGGGAACAGCCCCCAGATTTTTCCCGAACAATAGTCACCGTACAGGTACACGCTGTTTAAGTCCGCTATGGCCTTGCCGCGATAGACGTAACCCCCGGTCACCGAGCAGTCCGAGCCGTTTGCGTATTCAGCCACCGGGTCGATGAGACCGCTGCTGTCGCATGAGGATGTGTTGTAACAGTGCGCACCCTCGCGAATATTCCAACCGTAGTTGCCGCCAAGCTGGATACGATTGATCTCCTCCCACTTGTTCTGTCCCACGTCGGCCAACCACAGCTCACCGGTCTGGCGATCAAAGCTCCAGCGCCAGGGATTGCGCAGGCCCCAGGCATAGATTTCGGCACGGCCACCGCCCTGGGCGAAGGGATTGTCAGCGGGGATGGTATAACCACTGTTGCCGCTGACATCGATGCGCAACATAGCGCCGAGTAGGTTGTTTTTATTCTGACTATTGCCATCACGGTCGCCAGAACCACCACCGTCGCCGAAGCCGATATAGAGATAGCCATCCGGGCCGAAGGCGATCTGCCCACCGTTGTGATTACCGTTAGGCTGGTCGAGAGTGAGCAGCACTTGTTCAGAATCTGCATCCAGAGTCAGGCCGTCATTGCGACTCACAAAACGGGAAATCACAGATTGCAAATTATCACGCGTGTAAGACAGATAAACCCGGTTATTTGTCGCAAAATCAGGGTCGAAGGCCATGCCCAGCAGTCCAGCCTCGTTAGGGCCGCTGTTAACACGGGCCCTGATGTCGGCAAACAGCGTCGCCGGCTGGCCATCGAGCAAACGCTGAATACGCCCCGGCTGTTCCACCACATAGACGGCATTGGCGGGGCCGGCAATGAATGCCAGCGGGCGGCTAAACTGTTCCGTCTCGAACACCTGCGTCAGAGCGATACCTGAAAAGCTGTCATCGACAGGCGGAG
>CAZTPE010000162.1:0-3417 GCA_964614545.1 uncultured Ectothiorhodospiraceae bacterium | reverse complement strand
GCCCTGCAACTCGGCCTGCCCCTCTGCCGGTCGGACCAAGGCTGTGGTGCATTCGCCTATCTGCTGACCTGGCTTGCCGACAGCGGAGATGCCGGTGCACCGCTGGCCCTGCGGGACACCAGCGGTGGCAGCGGCGACCCGCTGTGGGTGGATTTCGTTAGCGGGAAGATGGGCCACCGCCGGCGCTTCGGCGGTGGCCGTGGCCAGCCGCTGGCGCGGGCGATGGGGCTGAAGGGGGGCGCCAATCCGGTCATCGTGGATGCTACCGCAGGGCTGGGCCGCGATGGCTTTGTGCTCGCCAGCCTCGGCGCACGGGTCACGTTACTGGAGCGTTCGCCAGTGATGGCCGCACTGTTGACCGATGGGCTGGATCGCGCCCGGCGGCATGATGAAACCCGTATCATTGCCGACAACCATTTGCAGTTAGTGAATACTGATGCCGCGCAATGGCTACAGCAATGTCCGCTACAGGAACGCCCGGACGTAGTTTATCTCGACCCCATGTACCCGCATCGCAGCAAGAGTGCATTGGTGAAAAAAGAGATGCGCGCCCTGCGCGCCATGGTGGGCGATGATATGGATGCCCCGGCCCTGCTGGCCGCAGCGCTGGACTGTGCAAAGAAGCGTGTGGTGGTCAAACGACCCAAGGGGGCGCCACCGCTGGCAGGGCCGAAGCCTTCGGGTGACATAGCCTCGAAAAATACCCGTTACGATTTATATCCTTGCTGATTTCCGACCATTCAACAGATCACCCCAACGGCAATTAAATACATCGCACATCCACCCGTAGGAGCGGCCCCTCAGGCCGCGATGATTCAGGCCATCGCGGCCTGAGGGGCCGTTCCTACATGATCTGTTTTATTACTGGGTTACTGGCCCTAATCGCTATTGCAGACAGTCGACCTGCACCCGGGGTTCGAAGCTCAGACCAATGGTCTCGAAAAGCATCCGGCTACTGAGCGGCTTCGGCACACAGGCCTCAGCGCCGGCCATCAGAATCCGCTGCTTCAGCGCCACATCATCGGTACGGGTCAGGGCAATAATGCGCACCCCATGCGAGGCCGGGTCGGTCTTGATGCGCCGGCAAATCTCAAAGCCGTCGTGGCGCGGCAGGTGGAAATCCAGCAGGACCACATCCGGACGGAAAGCGAGCATCTTGCGTCCAGCCTCGAAGGCATCGTGCACCGCGCAGACCTCCAGCGTCCCCGAGGACGTATCGAAAAGATTCATCAGCAGCTGGGATATCCGGCGATCGCTCTCCACGATCAGAATACGCAGCTTTCCCCGGTCGGGGCGGCTCAGGCCGATACTCTGCTCGCGGGCAAAATGGTGCACATCCTGCAAATTGAATTGACGACGGCCACCCATATCGATGTGGACATGCAGCATGCCCTGCTGCAGCCATTCGCACACCGTAACCGGTGACGTCATCAACAGGGCAGCCACTTCTTCGTCGCTCAGATTGGTTTTTTTCGCCATTCCCACAAACTCCGGGCGAGCCATATCGCTCAGAGTGATTAGCGGCCAAATACGTGGCGGGCTTTAGGTGGCACCAGTGGTGGCGACGGCGCAGAGGATGCGGATTATCTCCGCTTCGCCGGCCGATGTGGGGGGACAGCCGGCCTGTTCTAGTCGGATCTGTAGGAGCGGGCCATGCCCGCGATATCGCCGGCTGATTGTGGGAGCGGCTTCAGCCGCGAAGATTAAATCCAGCTTTCTTCGCGGCTAAAACCGCTCCCACATTTGTCGTGTTTTCCTGCCAGCCTTCGCAGAAATGGCTCGCCTACCCGGCGATCAGTCTATATCTGCCAGGATTAGGGCGTATAGCCATCGGTGAGGGTTTTCATGAAGGCGACGAGGTCGGCCTCTTCCTCCACTGACAGCAACAGGTCACCGCTAAAGGTATCGTCCAGATTGTCAGCAACTTCCGGGTCAGGCCAGCAATCTACGAAGGGAACGGCGTTACCAAAACAATTTTTCGGGTCACGCTCATTGTAGAAATTCACGACCTGCTCCAGGGTCGCCAGCGAACCATTGTGCATGTAAGGCGCCGTCTGCTCCACGTTACGCAGGGTGGGTACCTTGAACTTGCCCCGCTCGGCATTGGCCGATGTGGTGAGGTTCGGATTCGCCGCCAGACCGATATCGACAAACCCTGTGGCCGCCGTACCCGCCGGATTGTTTGGGTTCTGCGGTACGCCAATATTCCAGTAACTGAAATCGGTGAACAGCACGCCCGATGAACCATCGATCTTTTCCAGTTTATGGCATTCAGCACATTTTCCCTTGCCGTCAATCTGGAACAGATCAAAACCACGCTTTTCGGATGGAGAGAGGCAGGACTGGTCGTCGGGACAGTAATCGAACTTGGAACTGAACGCTGCAAACATTGCCGTGCGTTCAAAGGTGGCAATGGCGTCGGCGATGAAATCATAGGCCGTGTTTACGTCATCCAGGCTGCTCGTGCCATAGACGGCCTTGAAGCCCGTCGCATAGCTGGCGGCCCTGACCGCATCGACCACGCCCTGCTTGGTGTTGGCCATCTCCTTCGGGTTCAGGAACGGCCCCTTGGCCTGCCCCTCCAAATCGGCCTCGCGGCCATCGAGGAACTGACCGCCGATGTAACGCGGATTGGCGGGGTCGGTCGTGGTGTCGTAATGGAAGTCCGGTGAAAACATGGCATAGGCCGCCGTGGGAGCATTGCGGTCACCGAACTCGCCCGAGATCGCACCCTCAGAGACGGGGCTGGCATTGGTACTGTCCGGATCGGCAAAACCGTCACCCGGCAGTAAACTGTGGCAGGTTTCACAAGACTGACCCGCCGGCTCCGACAGATTGGTGTCCTTGTAGAGCATCGCGCCCAGCGCGGCCTTCGTCATACCCGGACCACCCGGACCGGCCGGATCATCCGTACTGTCCCCGCCACAGCCCACCAGCAACAGGACGACACACACACCAGCAAACACCATCTGCTTTTTCATGGCTCACTACCCAAGTAAATTGATAAGGATTAATCCATTAAATCTCTATGGATTCTAGTGGTTGCTAACACAACAGAATGTGAATCAACCCACAGTTTTTTACCATTGACCTCAAACTGTTACCCTTTATGTCTGCGCAGCAAGATATGGGTTATTGTCTGGATATATGAGTACCATCACTGATCAAAAGCCAGACTCCCGGCAGCGAATCCTTCCACTACTGCTATTAACCTGTGGAATCATGATGGGAACCCCCCAGGCCGATGCCACAATGCCCGCTGGCTGGCGTCTGTCGATGGACAACGATCTCATCGCACCCAACAACAACGACCAGGATTTCACCGGCGGCATCTCGTTCAGCTACACCAGTGCCGCTCCCGCTACCGGTTTGTCCAGCCCACCCCGGATCAGCCTCGACACCGTACTCGGTTTCATC
>CAZTPE010000161.1:0-6237 GCA_964614545.1 uncultured Ectothiorhodospiraceae bacterium | reverse complement strand
CGAGCTGACGCCTTGTGATCGCAACCCGCGCACCCATAGTGAGGCGCAGATCAAGTAGCTTATGCGCTCAATCGAGCATTTTGGTTTTACCAATCCTGTTTTGATTGATGGCGCGGGTGGTGTTATTGCCGGGCACGGGCGGGTTGAAGCCGCCAAATGCCTCGGCTGGAAATCCGTGCCGGCGATTTGTCTGTCGGACCCGTCTGAAGAAGATATCCGCGCCTATGTGATAGCTGATAACTGGTTGGCTGAGAATGCCGGGTGGGATTCCCGACGGAGTTTCTTGACCTCGTCGGTCGTGGCAGAACGTGCTGTGTCGCCAGCCAGCCGCCGTTTGCCTGCTGCCATGAAGTTCTAGGACCAATTTGTAGTAAACGCCCAGGGAAATCCCCTCCCTGCGGCAAATCTCAGCAATGCTGTCTTCGCCACGAAGGCCGTCCAGCACGATCCGGATATTCTCTTCCGAAGAATACTGCTTGCGCCCCTCTCATCGATACTGCGTATCGACTGCCGGGCAGCGGTACGCCCGTTCGATGTCTTTGACAATCATCTCGGACGACCTGCGCCCGGTTCCAGTTGTATGTCTCATCGTCCACTCCTTGGTGGTTACGATGAGACAGAAACTCTCTCTTATCAATTGCCGCTATTTTGACCCATAGGCGCTGACGTCAGACACCGTGGCACATCGATCATACCCTCAGTATCCACCGCCTGCGGTTTGGCGGCGAAAGACAGGGTATAGTCTGTGGCGTCGTTCATGCTTTTTGCCTTGCATTGGTTGGATCCCAAACGGGTTCACTCAGCAAAGTCAGCGCCCGGCGCTCGCCCAGAATAACCACTTCAAGGCCGTCGGTCTTGTCCGGCTCAACATACGCAAAGGCAAGGCTCTTGCCCGTGGCATGGCCATAGCCCCCCGATGTGCAGACACCGACCACCTCGCTGCCCTGCATCACCGCCTCGCCACCGTAGATGTCGCAATCAGTGGCGGCGATTTCGCCATAAACCAGTTTGGTTATGATCCCCATATCGCGCACGGATTCTGTTGCGGCGCGGCCAGTAAAATCACCTTTGTCCGGGGCATAAAACCGTTCGCAACCGGTCTCGATCAGGGTGATCTCATTTGTCAGTTCGCCGCCGTAGCCGCGATAACCTTTTTCCATTCGCAGGGAATTCACTGCCTGAGCACCGAAATCAGCAATGCCATGCGCCGCGCCTTCGGCCCAGATCGCATCATAAAGCGTCGCAAGCTCCTCCATCGGCGCATGCAATTCCCAGCCCAGTTCACCAACATAATTCACCCGAAGCGCACGCACCCGCACACCGGCGACGGTGATCTCTTGCCCGGACAACCAACGGAAAGAACCGTTGGTCAGATCGGCAACCGTAAGCGGGCTAAGCACGTCGCGCGCCTTGGGGCCAGCCACGACCAGCATGCCGTAGTCATCCGTGACGTTGGCAACGGTCACATCGTCGCCAGCGGCAAAATTCAGATGATCCAGTGTCTGGCGTTCAGTGCCCGCACCGGACAGCACATAGAAGCGATCATCGCCAAGGCGCGTGATGGTCCATTCGCCTTGGATTCGGCCACCATCAGACAGGACATGGGTCAGGTTGATACCGCCTGCGCGTTTGGGCAGTTTGTTCGCGGTCAACTGATCCAGAAATACCTGCGCACCGGGGCCGCTGACATCAAATTTGGCAAAGCTCGACAGGTCCATGATACCGACGTGTTCGCGCACAGTGCGGCATTCTTCGGCCACCAGATCAAAGAGATTGTTGCGGCGGTATTGCAGTTTTTCCTCAAAGCCTTCCGGGGCGAAATACTTTGGCCTCTCCCAGCCATAAACTTCTGTGTAAATCGCGCCTTTGGCCTTTAGCGGCTCATAAAGCGGCGTTACGCGGTTCGGGCGAGCGGCGTGGATTTCACGGCCGGGCAGAGGTGTTTCAAACATGTTCTCATAGTCGTCGAAGCTTTTGGCGCGGGTATAGTCGGGGTTAGCGTATTCACCGAAACGGCGCGGATCGATGCTGTGCATGTTGATATCGGCATCCCCGTGTACCATCCATTGCGCCAGATATTTACCGGTGCCCGCCCCCTGTGCAATGCCGATAGCGGCCCCGCAGCATTGCCAGAAATTACGCAGGCCCGGCGCAGGGCCAACCAGCGGGTTGCCATCAGGAGTATGCGGGATCGCGCCGTTGACAATGCGCCTGATGCCCGCATTGGCAAAGATCGGCATGCGTTCCAGCGCCTTTTCCAGCCAGGGGGCGATGCGGTCAATATCGCCTTCGAAAAGCTCGTTATCGCTGTCCCACTCCGGAAAACCGCCGCGCCCGGCCCAGGCCTCGCGACTGCCGTAATGCTCATAGATGCCTACAAGCCCGGCTTTTTGCTCCTGCCTGTAATAGCCTGCCGTGGTCGGATCGCGCATGACGGGTAGCTCAAAGTCGATATTCTGAAATTCTTTCAGCGGTTCGGTTACCAGATACTGGTGTTCCATATTGGTGATCGGGGTTTCAACGCCGACCCATTTCCCGACTTCGCGTGCGTAACACCCTGCTGCATTCACCACATGTTCAGTGGTGATGTTGCCCCTATCCGTCATCACCTCAAACTCGCACGAGGGAAGCACATTGATGTCAGTCACCAGGGTGTGGCGGATGATGGTCGCACCCATCTGACGCGCACCAGCGGCCATGGCGTTACAGGCGCTGGACGGGTCCACGTGGCCATCCATATTGGTATAAGCGCCAGCCAGAATGCCATCTGTCTCAATCCACGGATTCAGTTCCCTGATGCGGTCGGGGCCGATGATCTCCATGTGGAAGCCGACATTGGCCGAGAACCCGGCCACATACCGAAACCAATCCACCTCTTCCTGCGTTGTCGCCAAGCGGATGCCGCCACAACCATGCCACCCAGCAGGCTGGCCGGTGATCTCTTCCAGGCGCGGATAAAGCGTATTGGAATAGTGGTGAATCTTGGCCATGTTGTAATTGCCGATGAAGCTCGGGCATTGCCCGGCGGCGTGCCAGGTCGAGCCGCTGGTCAGTTCACCCTTTTCGAGCAGAACGACATCATTCCAGCCCTCTTCGGCCAGATGATAGGCAAGGCCCACACCCATCATACCGCCACCGATGATGACCACTTTTGCATGTGATTGCATGGGGAGTTCCTTTCTTGCGCGGGTGCTACCAGACGCCATTGCCCGGGCGCATCCGCTCGGCCGGAAGAATAATGTTGTAGTGGTCGCGCAGTCCGGCATCCACCGCCCGGGTGATATGGCTGGGATAGTGTCCGGCAAGAAGTTTGCGAACTTTTTCCCGCGCGACATCGCGGGCATCTTTGGCGCCATATTCTTCCCAGACACTAATGCTGCGCCGATCGGCAATTTCGGGATAGAGATAGTCGGTTTTCATACGAGCCAGAGTCTGGGGATGCCCCAGATAGTGACCTTCACCCATGACCGTGTCTTTAATGACATTGAAATTCAGGGTGTCCTCGTTGACCTCGATGCCTTTGATCGTGCGAAATATCGCCCCAAGCAGATCATTGTCCAGCACATAGCTTTCAAACGCAGTACCCATCAGTGAACCCTGCATCCCGGCACATTCGTGGATCATGGATGCCCCGGCATGGGCTGCAAGTGCGATAGTATAACCCTTTTCGCCACCTGCCTGCATGTCGGGCAGCTTGGAATCCGTCATGCCCGCAGGCACGGAATTAGGCAGATCATAAAATCCTGCCATCTGCGCACAGGCGGCTGACAGCAGCGCCTGTTCCCCCGATCCGCCGGACATCGCGCCGGTGCGCAAATCTGACACAAAAGGCCAGGTGGCGAATATGCCCCGGCATTCGGGGTCAATTATGTTGCAAAGGATCAGTCCCGCCAGCACCTCGGCACAGGTCTGCGCCACAGCCCCGGCCAGGGCAGCGGGTGCTGTCGCCCCGGCTTGTCCGGCTGCGACCAGCAATATGGGCATACCTGCCTCGACAGCTGCTTTCAGCGCCTCGCAGCTTTCGGTGGCGAAACGCATCGGCGGGACAACGTGGCAGCAGACGGCGGTGCAAAACGGGCGGATCCGAAACTTGCCTTCCCCTCCGGCCACGGAGTCCAGCATCGGCAACACGGCCTTCACGCTGGCACTGTCGGTATAGCTGACAGCGATGGATTTTGAGGTCCCTGCCAGACAGGCATAGGTGGTGTTGATATCCAGATCGAGGATTGTCGTCGTATCCCGCGCTACAACCGAGCGGTGATACCAGTGAATATTGTCTAACTGGTCTACCAGCCGGGCAATATCATAGAGGTCTGCGATAGAGCTTTCCCTGTATTTGCCGGTTTCGAAATCCATGATGGTGGGCGCCGCCCCACCGGTGCCTGTGTGGACGCGTCTGCCACCGATTTCGATATCGTTAGCCGGATCAATACCGTGCAGGGTGAATTTCCGCCGGGTGCGGGCTATCACATCCTCAACCAGCGCGCGGGGAAAGCGCAATCGACCATCGCCGTCCACCCAACACCCTGCGTCGACCGCGCGGGCCTCAAGGCTGGGGGTGATCTGCGAAAGCCCAAGATCTTCGAGAAGCTGCAAAACCAACTCATGCGTGCGCTCAATCTCTGGCGGGGTAAGAGGTTTGTAATTTCCGCCCAACATTCCAGGTTCTATGGGTGAGACCGCGGGGGCGATCTGGGCATTGCCCCGGCGACGGCTTTTTCTGCGAACGGTGGAGGCAGGCATTTCAGAACCTCGGACATTTTTATGAGGCACACCTGGCGGTATTTAGTCACCGTGTTCAAACGTTCATTCTGAATGCATGGCATTCCCCGGACTCATGCGAGAATTTGCGATTCTAAGACTTCGCCCATTATCCACTGAACAAACTTTCCCACGGCTGGGTTGGAACTTCCACCCACTGATAAGCCTACGTAATAGCTGCTTTGAGTTTTCAGCGGGGTCCCGACGGGACAGACCAAACGCCCCTCATCCAGCAACGTGTCGGTAATATAACTCCACCCCAATGCCACGCCACGCCCGGCCTCTGCACCCTGTAGCACCATGGGGTAGCTGTTCAGACGGATACCCCTGCGCACAGGTTGCCCGGCCACACCCTGCTGCGCCAGCCAGACCTGCCAATCGACTGCACCCCAGATATTGCCGCCGCCATCCAGGTGCAGAAGCGTCTGATCCAGGATGTCAGAAGCACGCAGCAGTTCCGGGTGGTCTTGCAGATAGTCTGGGCTGCAAACAGGGTAAACGCTTTCGCCGAACAACTTCTGCGTTTCGACGCCGTTCCAGTTTCCGTCACCATAAAGCACGGCCACATCCACATCGCCCGTGCGCAGATCAACCATCTGATCTGTTGCCAATACCCTCAGATCGATATCGGGGTGTTGTTCGCCAAAGCGTTCCAGACGCGGCATCAGCCAAAAATATGAGAAAGCCACCGAGGCTGCGACGGTAATTTGCGGCGCCTCGGTTGCCGCACGCAGTTCGCAGACACCGCTTGCAATTTCATCCAGCCCCCGTGTGACTGCGCCGAATAACTGCCGGCCCTCATCAGTCAGTTCAATTGCGCGATGTTTCCGGCGGAAAAGCGACCTGCCCAGATCGTTCTCCAGTGCCTTAATCTGGCGACTGACCGCGCTTTGGGTGAGGCAAAGCTCATTCGCGGCTTCGGTGAAGCTCATCCGTCGGGCAACTGCTTCGAATGTGTGAAGCTGCGACAACGTTGGCAGAGGGTATTTTCTCAAACGGCAATTCCTTTGGGCAGCCTACAAAGCGTTAAAGACAGAAAATATCACATTGGCCCGAAGTCAAAGGAAATGTGACAGGTGTGGGTCATCTGAAGTTGAATTCGGGGCGGTAAACGAAATGCAATCGACGTGACCTGCCCCCCGAGGCTTCCTCATTCATAACGAGAGTTTGCGGGTTTGGATTTCATATTCCTTGGCTTCAGTTTCAGCAAACGGATCGTGTGCAGGGTCCCGTTGAAGCTTTCGATGAAGCCGTTTTGTTGCGGTCTACCCGGATCGATGTAGTGCCAATCAACGCCGTTATCGCCAGCCCATTTCAGGATCGCCCGACTGGTAAATTCTGTGCCGTTGTCACTGACAATGCAGGTGGGCTTTCCATAGACCCGCACAAGCGCATCCAGCTCCCGTGCCACTCTCGCGCCAGAGATACTGGTATCGGCCATCAAACACAGGTTCTCACGGCAGCAATCGTCGTTCA
>CAZTPE010000160.1:0-6255 GCA_964614545.1 uncultured Ectothiorhodospiraceae bacterium | reverse complement strand
GATTGAGGTATTTACTGTCTGGTGAGGTTGTGGCGCGGAGCGCCACGGGATGCGTTACACCGCAGAGCGGTGTAACGAGAGGGCCGGGTCAGATGCTCTGCAGCGAGAAATAAACCACAATCCCCACCACGGCAATGAGCACGAGTTTGCCGAGGATGAGTTTGGTGATGAAGGACATGCCTTCGGGTTTGGCGTTCTGTTCGATGTCTTCGATTTCTGGCATGGGGCACCGCCTGTCTTCTGCAACGTTGATACACCAATATTGCGACCGGATGGCACAGAATTCAAGCCTGCCGGTCCGCTTGCGGTATAGTGCGCACAGTATCCCCAAAGACGAAATACGATGACCAATACGCTGTTACAAGTTGATTCCCTGCGCACCACCTTCGGCTCCGGCGAGCAGCTGGTGCGCGCAGTGGATGGGGTGAGCTTCGAGATTGCCCCCGGCGAGACCTTTGCCCTGCTGGGTGAGTCGGGTTGCGGCAAGTCCATGACGGCGCTGTCGGCCATGCGCCTGGTGCCGGAGCCGGCGGGGCGCATCAGCGATGGCGCCATCCGCCTGCACGGCGAGGATCTGCTGGCCCTGCCCGAGGTGGTCATGCGCGATGTGCGCGGGCGGCGTATCGCGATGATCTTTCAGGAACCCATGACCAGCCTCAATCCGGTGTTGACGGTGGGTGAGCAGATCAGCGAGAGCCTGGAGCGCCACCTGGGCCTGCGTGGCGGGCAGGCGCACCAGCGGGTGCTGGCGCTGCTGGATTCGGTGGGCATCCCCGACCCGGCGCGGCGCTATGGCGAGTATCCTCATCAGCTCTCCGGTGGCATGAAGCAGCGGGTGATGATCGCCATCGCCCTGGCCGGCGAGCCGGAGTTATTGATCGCCGACGAGCCGACCACGGCGCTGGATGTGACCATTCAGGCTCAGGTGCTGGACCTGATGCGTCAGCTGCAAAAAGATATGGGCATGTCGATCCTGCTGATCACCCACGACCTCGGCGTGGTGGCGGAGATGGCCGATCGGGTGGCGGTGATGTACGCCGGGCAGATCGTCGAGGAGGCGAGCCGCGAGAGCTTTTTTGCCGACCCCAAGCATCCCTACTCGCGCAAGCTGTTCGAGTCGCTGCCCAACATGGGCAAGCGTGGGCAGAGGTTGGCGGTGATTCGCGGCAGTGTGCCGTCGCTGGCGACGGTATTCCGCGGCTGCCGTTTCGTCGATCGCTGTGATTACGCCTGGGACACCTGCCGTGAGCAGGTGCCGGTGTGGACGCCGCTGGATGCGGGGCAGGGGGTGCGTTGTCACCTGCATGATCCCGCGCAGCAGCCGGTACCGGCCCCGCTCGAGGCGCCCGTTGCCGGCACGGAAAAGTCGGCCCAGCCGGCCCTCATCGATGGTGACGAGCTGCTGCGCGTCGAGGGCCTGAAGGTGTACTTCCCCATCCACAAGGGCCTACTGCGTCGTGTTGCCCATCATGTGCGTGCGGTGGATGATGTGAGTTTCGACATCCCCGCTGGGCGCACCCTGGCACTGGTGGGCGAGTCCGGCTGCGGCAAGACCACCGCCGGCAAGGGCATCCTGCAGCTGATTCCACCCACGGACGGCGCGGTGCGTTTCAATGGTGTGGAGTTGACCAGCCTGGGTGCCCGTGAGTTGCGCCGCCAGCGCGGTGAGCTGCAGATCATCTTTCAGGACCCCTTTTCCTCCATGAATCCACGCATGATGGTCACGGATATCATCGAGGAGGGCATGATTACGCAGAACCTCGGTGGCAGCGCCGCCGAGCGGGCCGTAAGGGTGGATCAACTGCTGAACCAGGTGGGTTTGTCTCCGGAGCTGAAGCACCGCTATCCGCACGAGTTCTCCGGTGGCCAGCGCCAGCGCATCTGCATCGCCCGCGCCCTGGCGGTGGAGCCGAAGCTGATCGTCTGCGACGAGCCCACTTCAGCGCTGGATGTCTCGGTGCAGGCGCAGATTCTCAACCTGCTCAAGGATCTGCAGGACGAGCTGGGTTTGGCCTTCCTGTTCATCACCCACGACCTGTCGGTGGTGGAGTATCTGGCCCACGAGGTGGCGGTGATGTACCTGGGGCGTATTGTCGAGCAGGGCAGCGTGGAAGAGGTGCTGAACAATCCCCTGCATCCCTACACCCAGGCCCTGCTGGCCGCCGTGCCCAGCATCGAGGCATCGACCGAGGGCGTCGAGCGCAAGGTGCTGAAGGTGGAGGGCGAGATGCCCTCGCCGGTGAATCCGCCCAGTGGCTGCCACTTCCATCCGCGCTGCCCGTTGGTGATGGATAAATGCCGCCAAGAGTACCCGTCACAACGCACCCTGGAGGGGACGCACGTTACGCGCTGTTTTCTTTATTCGGGATAAACTGTACGCAGGATCGAACTTGTGACACCGCTCTGCGGTGTCACACATCCCGTGGCGCTCAGCGCCACCTCCACCTTGGCAGATTACTCTGGCTTCCTTGCGTCACACCGCAGAGCGGTGTGACGAGACATTTTTTGTACGGGGAGTAAGCTGTACCCAGGATAAATAGTTGAGCAGTACGGTGCATTTTCAGCTCCCGGTCAGGAAAGAGGGCGTAGCGTACGTAATACGCTATTTTTGAACCGTCATCAGTCAGGTTATTCATCATGCAATTCGAGATTTCCGCTGAGGAAAAACACAAGGCCAAGGTGCCGCACGAGATCCTGCTGGTCAATCTGATCGGCAATCACATCCTGTGGTTCGTTGCCTCGCTGGGCATCGCCAAATCCTACTGGCAGCCGCTGGCGCTGGTGCCCATCATTTCCGTGTCGATCTTGGCTTATATCTTCTGGCGTGGCAGCCGTTCCAAACAGACGGATTCCTGGTATGTGCAGGCGCACTGGAAGATCTGCATGGCCCGCAGCCGCCTGTTCAGCTACATGCTGGCCTTTTTACTGGTGGTTTCCCTGCTGGGCTGGATCGGCTACAGCTATCTCGGCATGATGGACATTGCCGTCAAGGCCATCATCGGTGGCGTCGGCATGTTGCCGGTGATGGTGACCGTGCTGATCCTTATTGTGATGGAGTCCGATGCCTTGCATCAGGCCAATAATGGCACCATTTCTGACAGCTATGCCAAGCGCTCACCGCCACCGGATGAGTTGGTGGTGATTGAAGACTGAGGCGGTACTCTTTCCCGGTTCATACAAACCCCTTCGGCGCAGGCCCTAGGGGTTTTTTATTAACCCAGCAATGAAACGGACAGTGTAGGAGCGGCTCCTCAGGACTGCCGGGTGATGTCGACGTACAGGGTCAGGCGCTGGCCGGGTTGCAGGTATTTATTCTTTGGCAGGGTATTCCAGCGGCGCAGCTTGCTCACGGTGACATTGAATTTCTGCGCGATGCGTGCCAGTGAATCACCCTTGCGCACGCGGTAGTGGATTTTTTGGTGCCGTGCGCCGTCGAGCGCGGCAGTGAAGTTTGTCTTTGTCACCTTGGTGCTGTTGGACCAGATGACCAGCCGCTGACCGGGAAACAGCGGGTCGCGTGGCGACATGCCGTTCCAGCGTGCCAACTTGTTGGTGGTGACGCCATGTTTGCGTGACAGATCCCACCAGGTATCGCCGGAGCGCACGGTGTATTTGACCTTGTTGCCGCGCCGTTGGGTGTTTTGAATGGTCTGTTTGCGGCGGTCTTCGCTGAGGTAGTGGCTGAGATTTTTGGTGGCGACAGGAATCATCAGCGTATCGCCGGCGCGAATCCACTGGCCACGAACCTGATTGACCTCCTGCAGCAGGGCGACACTGGTCTGGTAACGGCGCGCGATGCTGCCGAGATTTTCCCCCGGCTTGATGCGGTGGCGCTCCCAGCGGACGCGGCCCCGCGCGCCCAATTCGGCGAGGTTGTCGCGAAATGCCTCGGCCTTGTCGATGGGTAGCAGCAGGTGGTGTGGGCCATCGGGGGCCGTGGCCCAGCGGTTATAGGCCGGATTCAGACGGTATATTTCTTCGATGCTGAGGTCGGCCAGTTCGGCGGCCAGAGCCAGGTCGATTTGTGAGCCGATGTTGACGTTGGCCAGCTGAGTCCGGTTGGGGATAGAGATCAGGCGCACGCCGTAGAGCTCGGGGGCTTCGATCAGGGTACTGATGGCCAGCAGTTTGGGCACATAACCGCGTGTCTCTTTGGGTAGATCTAGGGACCAGAAGTCCGTGGCTTTGCCCTTTTTACGGTTGGCGCGGATGGCGCGCTGTACGCGTCCCTCGCCGGAATTGTCGGCTGCCAACGCCAGTAGCCAGTCGCCGTCGCACAGCGTATTGAGATGTTGCAGGTAGTCTAGCGCGGCGCGGGTGGCGGCGCGCACATCACGGCGGCCGTCATACCACCAGTTCTGTTTCAGGCCGTAGTGGCGGCCGGTGGCGGGGATGAATTGCCAGATGCCGGCGGCGCGTCCGGCGGAATAGGCGAAGGGCTGGAAGGCGCTCTCCACCACCGGCAACAGGGCGATCTCGCCGGGCATGCCGCGGCGTTCGACCTCCTGCACGATGTCATACAGGAACGGGCGGGCGCGTTCGGCGACGCGATCCAGATAGGCCTGATTGCGGGCGTACCAGTTGAGGTAGGAACGAATCCCCGGGTGGCTGTGGCCTTGTAGGTGGAAACCTTCGCGCAGGCGGTCCCAGAGGTCTTCCGGGGGCAGGGCGTTGATGCTGGCATCGGAGACCACCGGCGCCGGGTAACTGGCTTCCCAGCTGTATTCGGGGCTGCGGGTGCTTTCCCACTGCTGGATGCGCCGCAGCAGATCGCGGTTGGAATCGGCCACGGGGTGGGCGTCATGGTCGGCATTGTAAAGCTGGTATTCGCCGGCCAGTGCCAGTGCCGTCGGGCTGGTCAGCGCCAGCACCATCAGCATGGTGGCCAGTCGCCAGGGTGCAGATCGTGCGCAGAGGTGCTGGGAATGGCTCATAGGGTGGGACCAGTATGCATGGGTTGGCTCGAAATATAGCGGCAGGGGCGACCTATTCTATATCGGCTAGTCGAGTGTGTCTTTCCAATGGCGCACCACGGTGAAGATTTCCGCCGGTGTGGTCAGCGGGCGGCCGGCGAAGGCCTCGGCATTTTTCACCAGTTCCGGGGCGTCCCAGCGCAGAAAGGGGTTGGTGGCCTTTTCCAGTCCCAGCGGTGCGGGCACCGTGGGCAGGCCCTGCTGGCGGGCGGCGCGAACCGCTGTCAGGCGCTCGGCGATGGCGCTGTTGTGCGGCTCGGCGATGCGCGCGAAGCCGAGATTGGCCTCGGTGTATTCGTGGGCGCAGTAGACCTGGGTTCCGTCCGGCAGGGCGCGGATGCGTTGCAGGGCGTCTTGCATCTGCGCCGGTGTGCCCTCGAACAGGCGACCACAGCCGCCGGTGAACAGGGTGTCGCCGCAGAACAGCATGGCGGGACCAAGGCTGTCTTCAGCGTGGTAGAAGGCGATGTGACCGCGGGTGTGGCCCGGCACGTCCATGACCTGCAAGCGGGTGCCCAGTTCCGGCAGCTCCACCGTATCGCCCTCGCCGAGGGGATGGCTGCGGTGGGGAATGTCTTCGTGCGCGGGGCCGAACACGGGCAGGCCGTAACGCGCCACCAGCTCGTCGATGCCGCCGGTGTGGTCGGGGTGGTGGTGAGTGACGAGGATGGCGCGCGGTGTCAGCCCCTGGGCGTGTAGGGTGGCGATCACCGGTTCGGCATCGCCGGGATCGACCAGGGCCACGTCGGTACCGCTGTTGGTGCCGATGCACCAGATGTAGTTGTCGTCGAATGCGGGGATGCCTTGAACCGTAAGCATAGGGTGGTTGACCGTGTTGGGCTGGAATGGGGATTTTACCTCGGAACTCTGGTGACGACAGGCCTTTCTGCGTATCCTTCCGAGCATGTGCAGTTAGTGTGGTGTAACGCATAAAAGGGTACACATCAGAGGCCCACAAATGACTCAAGTCAAGGCGCAGCCCGCAGTTAATGGCCATTCCCTTATCAAGGGCCGCACCAAAAGTAGGTGCTTTAAGCGACGCAGGATTGGGTTATTTGTGGGCCTCCCTCCGGGCGTGGCGAAAAGCCGTCATCTGCTGCGTTGTGTCTCTTGAAAAGGGCATGCCATTCTCTGCGAGCACGCCTCGCCTAAAAGCGCCTACTGTTGGTGCAGCAGGTAGGTTGGGCAAAGGAGCGAAGCGACGTGCCCAACGGGATGCATGGGGATGTTGGGCACGCTACGCTTTGCCCAACCTACCAACTCTGGTGACGACAGGCCTTTC
>CAZTPE010000159.1:0-6272 GCA_964614545.1 uncultured Ectothiorhodospiraceae bacterium | reverse complement strand
ACGTCGCGCAGCCATGCCTGCAGCGTATCGCGATAGCGCTCCACCTCGAGGCCGAAGCGCGGCGCCAGTTGTTCCGCCAGCCCGGTGACCTGTGACGTCAGCTCGGCGGTGAAGTCCAGCCGTTCCAGCAGCAGATGCAGGAAGGAACCAACATGGCTGCCGGCAGGGAAATTCAGCACCGGATCGTCGCCGCGCGGGCTGCTGGTGCGATGTACCTGGTGAATGTCGCGGGTCAGTGCGGTGAAGCTGGCCACGCGCCAGTCGGTGGCGATGCAGCCGCTGAATTCGGCGGGGGCGAGATGTGGCGAAGCGTCGCCCGCCAGGGACAGCCCCGCGTCCGTCGCTGCCGGCAGCTCGCACAGTTCGATGGCGGGCGTGGCCTCGGTCAGCCGCTGCAGGTCGGCCGATAGGTTTGCACCGCTGGCGAAGGCCGCCGGCAGTGCGTGGTTCAGATCGTCGGGGGTTTGCGCCGGGTGCAGCAGCCAGGCCAGCGCGCCGGCGCGTGAACCACGCCTGCCCTGCACGCTCACCTCGCCCCAGGCCAGGTAGATCTTGGCCTGCGCCCGCGTCAGCGCCACGTAGGCGAGGCGGATCTCTTCGGCCAGACGTTCCTTCTCCGCCAGGCACAGCGCCTGTTCGTCGGCGGCGATGGCGGCGTGCAGGCAGGCGCGGCCCTGGGTGTCGTGATAGGCGGTCAACTTACCGTTAGGCTTGGTCTCGGAACAGCCCCACAGGAAGGGCAGGAACACCAGTGGGTATTCCAGTCCCTTGCTCTTGTGGATGGTGACGATGTTGACCAGCGCCTCGTCGCTCTCCAGGCGCAGCTCGGCCTCGTCGTCGGTGTTATCGTGCAGTTGCTGGCGGTACCAGCCGAGCAGCGCGTCCATCCCCGCGTGGGTTTTGGATGCCGTTTGCAGCAGCTCGCCGAGGTGCAGCAGGTTGGTGAGGCGGCGCTCGGCATTGTCGCCCCCGGCGATGCCGTGGCCGATGTCGAGGCGCTGCAACAGGGCCTGGAACAGGGTCATGAAACCACGCTGCTGCCACAGGCGGTTAATTTCACGCAGGTCGTCCACCCAGGCCAGCCAGCGCTGCTCGTCGAAGGCGATGGCCGCCATTTCGTTGTAGTCGAGTCCCAGCAGCTCGCTGGCCAGGGCGTTGCGCGCCGGGTCGCGGTCGTTGCAGCGGATCACCGCCTCCAGCAGCAGCGCCAGTCCCCGTGCCTCGGCGCTCTGATAGACCTTGTCGCGGGTCACGCTGACGGCGGGGATGCCGCGTTGCCGCAGGGCCTCGCGCACTGCCGCCGCCTCGTGGCGGTCGCGCACCAGCACCGCCATATCACCCGGCCGCAGCGGCCGCTCCCCGAACCGGGCCTCACCGCGGCCGGCCGCCGTCAGCAGGCGGGCGATCTCCGTCGCGGTGACCTGCGCCATGTCACCGCGCAGTTTGGTCTTGCTTGGCGGCTTGCCCTTTTCGTTGAGTGGAATGCGCCACAGGCTGAGCGGCGCGACGGCCTGCCCACCTTCCGTGAACAGGGCGTGCTGTTTGCCCATCGTCGGCGTTGCCGCCTGCACGTGCTGATAGTCGATGGCCTCACTGTAGACGAAGGCGTCCTCGCGCCCGCCGAACACGGCGTTCACCGCCTCCACCAGGCCCGGCACCGAGCGCCAGTTGGTGTCGAGGCTGTAGCGTGCCTCACCGGCGTCGCGCTTGGCGCGCAGGTAGGTAAAAATGTCGCCGCCGCGAAAACTGTAGATGGCCTGCTTGGGGTCACCAATCAATGTTAGGGCCGTGTCCGCCTGCTCGAAATAAAGGCAACGAAAGATGCCGTACTGCAGGGCGTCCGTGTCCTGGAATTCGTCGATCATGGCCACCGGGAAGCGCTGGCGCAGGCCCTCCGCCAGCGCCTCGCCCTGGGTGCCGTGCAGGGCCTGGTGCAACAGGGTGAGCTGGTCGTGAAAGGCGATGCGCTGGCCCTGTTGCTTGGCCTGTTGCACGCGCTGGCCGGCGAAAGTGGTGGCCTCGGCGAGGGCGGCGGCGCGCAGGCGGTCGGTGATCTCGCGGCGCTGGTCCAGCACCTGCTGACACGACACGAAGAAATCGTCGCCCAGTGAGGGGTCGCTACCGCGTTTCTTTTTGGTGGATTTCTCGTGCAGGTAGCCGTTGCTGAGCATGCGGAATTCGTCGGGCAGCTCGGACAGATCATCGCCCTCCACCCAGGCATCCAGCTCGTCGGCCAAAGCCTCGACGGCGGCCGGCTTGTAGGGGCCGCGGCTCAGGGCCACCGAGGTCAGCAGGATATCCAGCAGCTCGCCGCGACGTTGCCGCCATTCATCGGCGATATTGCGCAGCCGGTCTGCGAATGCCTGCCACTCGGCGAAGCAGGCCGCCATGCCACCCTCGACTTGCGGCAGCAGTGTCGTCTCGAAGGCCTGGCGTAGCGGCGCCTGCAGCTTGATGAAGGCGTCCAGGGGGCCCACGGCCTCCGTGAGCAGGGCCGCCTCCGTTTCCGCCAGCTCGTAGGCCGCGTGCCGCCACCAGTCACGCAGGGCGCCGAGCCACAGCTCACCGTCGTCGTTGATCAGTTCCACCTCGAAGGGCTGGCCGCTGTGGAAGGCGTGGTCGGTGAGGGCACGCTGGCAGAAGCCGTGGATGGTGTAGATAGCGGCCTCGTCCATGCTGCGCACGGCGAGCTTGAGGCGGTCGATGGCCTGTTGCCGTTCGTCTGCGTTGCTAAGGCTTGCCAGCAATGCGTCGAGAAACGGATCGATGCCGGCCGGCGGTTGCTGCAGGCATTGCAGAGTCTGGTAGAGGCGCGCGCGGATGCGGCCACGCAGCTCCTCGGTGGCGGCGTTGGTGAAGGTGACGACGAGGATCTCGCCCACGCCGCGCCCGGCCAGCACGTGGCGCAGATAGAGGTTGCCGATGGTATAGGTCTTGCCGGTACCGGCGCTGGCCTCGATGAGTCGTACGCCACAAAGTGGCATGTCGAGAGTGGTCTGCGGGTCGAGAACGGTGGGGCTCATATCTCCTCCCCGTATTGCAGCGCTGAGGCGTAGAGGGCGGCGGCCAGCTCGGTGAGCTGGGGATGGCTCAGCGGATCAGCACTCAGACCACGCAGGGCTAACTGGATATAGAGGTCATCCTTGTCGCCGGGAATATTTTGGAAGTCGTTGCCGCTCCACTTGCCGCGCGCCGCCGTCATCGCCTTTTTCTCGTCACCCGCCATCGCCCAGGCAAAACTGGCCAGCGGAAAGATTGGCAAGGGAAGTTCGAGACCCTGCCGGTAGAGGTCCACATAGGCCTGCAACTGTTCGACGGCCAGTGCCTTCGCTACGGGTGGAAAACGGCGGGCCGTGTCGCTGCACAGCAGCAGGCTGTATTCGTCCGCCGCCAGTTGTTCGCTGGCGCACAGGACGAGGTGGTCCAGCCACAGGGCCAGCAGCGATTTGCCTTTCAGCTTGGAGGCGTTGACGTGCAGCAGCCCACGGCCCGGCAGGTAGCGCGTGATCTGCCCCGCGAGACGGCAGCCATCGGCCAGCGCCATGTCCACCGCGCGTGGGCTGAATTCGGCGCCCGCGTAGTCCTGCAGCTGTTCGTACAGTGTTTGCACTTCGGCCTGTGCGCGGTCGAGGCCGAGATCGGCGAACACGCCATGGGGCAGCAGCGATTTGCCTTTCAGCTTGGAGGCGTTGACGTGCAGCAGCCCACGGCCCGGCAGGTAGCGCGTGATCTGCCCCGCGAGACGGCAGCCATCGGCCAGCGCCATGTCCACCGCGCGTGGGCTGAATTCGGCGCCCGCGTAGTCCTGCAGCTGTTCGTACAGTGTTTGCACTTCGGCCTGTGCGCGGTCGAGGCCGAGATCGGCGAACACGCCATGGGGCAGCAGGCCCTGGGCGCGCAGCACGACCTCGGTATCCGACCGTTGTTGCAGGAAGTCATCGAGCAGGCGCTGCTTGACGAACCAGCGCTGCAGGCCGGCGAGGTCGAAGGGCTCATCATCCTCGTCCGGCAGCTCCTCCCGCAGGTAGACGTGCAGGCGCTGTTGGAAGAAGTATTTCACCGGGTGCTGGAGGAAGCGGCACAGGTGTTTCAGGTCGATGTCGCACGCCTCGTCGGCGACCAGTGGCAGCGGCGTGTCGGGCCAGGCCTGTTCGCTGGCCGGCCCGCCGCCGGCCTGCATCGCTTCGGCTACCCGGCACCAGTAGCGGTCATAGCTGGCGCTGCCGTGCGCGTAGTTGCGCGCGCTGAAGGGCTGCAGGGGATGCTCGTGGGTGATGCATTCGCTGAGTCGCGTGCCATCCGCCGGCGGGTAGCGTTCGTCGATGAAGTCGAGCAGTTCGCGCACCAGCACCGAGGGTTGGCGCGCGCTGTTGTCCTTCATATCGCGGCCGCTGTAGCTGATGTACAGCCGTTGCCGCGTGCAGAGCAGGGTCTCCAACATCAAGTAGCGGTCCTCGTCGCCCTTGCGCGGGTCGCCCGGCCGCCAATTGTCGGCCATGCGGTCGAACTCCGCCGCCTGTTCGCGGCGCGGGAAGGCCGGGTCGTTCATGCCCAGCAGGCAGATGACGCGGAACGGCAGGCTGCGCATGGGGAGCATGCCGCAGAAGGTGACGCCGCCGGAGAAATAGCGCCCGTGCAGGGTCTGCTGGCCGAGGGCGCGCTCCAGCCAGTGGCGCAGCAGTTCGGGCGACAGTACCTGTTCACCGGCCTGCTGGTGCAGCTCGTCGAGGGCGTCGCGGATCTGTTGCAGGCGGCCGTCGTCCTCGCCGCCGGGGCGGAAGAAGTCTTCCAGCAGGCGGTTGAGCAGGCGCTGCCAGTCGGCTGCACCATGTGCGTGCGCCAGTTCGCAGCGGTAGTGGCGCAGGCGCTCGAACAGCAGCCAGAAGCGGCCGATGCTCTCAGCCTTGCCTCCCTCGGTGCCGGCCAGCGGGGCAATGCCGTCCCAGTAGTCGATCTCACCGAGGGCGTAGCCGGCGAACAGGCGCTGCCCGGCCTGCCGCCAGGTGTTTTCGAGATAGGCGGGCAGGCCCAGTTCCTCTTTGTGTGCCTCGTCCAGGCCCCAGCGCAGCTGTGCCTCGTCGAGCAGGGTACGGATGTCCTCGCAGGCGGTTTCGTCGAGGCCGAAGCACGCGCTCAGCTCCGGCACGTCCAGGTAGGACATCACCTCGGCGTGGCTGAAGCGGCTCTCCGGCAGGGCGAGCAGCTGGAGGAAGATGCGGATCAGCGGGTGCTCGTCGGCGATGGTAATGTCCGACAGGTTCCACGGGATGAAGGGCCGTGCGGCCGATTCGTGCTTGCGGAACACGGCCTCAATGAAGGGGGCGTAACGGCTGATCTCCGGCACCATGACGAGGATGTGTTCGGGCTTCAGGCTGTCGTCGGCATCCAGCGCGCGCAGCAGCTGGTCGTGCAGTACCTGGCATTCGCGCAACGGGCTGTGGCAGATATGTAATTGCAATGAGCTGTCCACGCCGGGCGTGGCCGGTTGCGGGTCGAGGTGGAAGATGTCCTGCTGGATGTGGTGTAGCAGGCTGTCGGCGGCGGGCGGGCGGTAGTCCTCCCACTCGGCAGCCTGCAGGCCGTCGTGGTTCAGCAGCAGATCCTGCAGGGCCTGGCCCTGGCGGCCCCACGAGGCCAGCAGATCGTGGCCGGTGTCGAAATAGGCCGCCTCGTCCGGGACCTCGATGCGCAGGCGTGACAGGGCCTTCTTGCTCTTCAGGTCGGCCCAGTACTGATCGGTGGGGCTATGCAGGTAAAGACTCACTTCGCCGCACGCAGCGAGGGCGTGCAGCACGTCCACGAACAGCGGCGGCAGGGTGGAGATGGCGAACAGGCTGATGCGCTCGGGCAGCGGTACGGCGCTGTTTCCCCGCTGCAGACGTTGCAGCAGGCGGTCCAGCACCGCCACCCGGTGGCTGCCGCCGAGGTCCGCGATCAGCTCGCGCCACAACAGTGCCTGCCAGTCATCGCCCTCGCCGCGGCTCCACTGGCGGATCAGCGCCGGGCGGTAGAACTGGTAGCGATCCAGCACATCGGCGATGCGCACCGACAACTGCCAGCGCTTGAGGTCGCCGCTGTCGTCGCGCAGGTAGTATTGCAGCGGCTGGAAGGCCGGGTGTGCCAGCAGTGTCGGTAGCAGGGCGAAGATCCGCCAGCCCAGGCGCTGGCGTTCCAGCGGGTCGGTGTCCGGGGCATCGTCCAGCACGCGGCCGGTCAGCGCCCATACCCACGAGGCGGGAAGGGGATATTCCAGATTGGCGGCGACACCGTGC
>CAZTPE010000158.1:0-6319 GCA_964614545.1 uncultured Ectothiorhodospiraceae bacterium | reverse complement strand
CAACTGATTAACTCTAGGATAATCACTCACGAATCAACGCATCGAACACGACATGCCCGGAAACATCTTTTTCGTCGGCCCTATGGGGGCCGGAAAAACCACCATTGGCAGGCAGCTGGCACGCAGCCTCGGGCGGCCGTTCTATGACAGCGACAAGGAAATCGAGGCCCGCACCGGCGCCGATATCCCGCTGATTTTCGAACTGGAGGGAGAGGCTGGCTTCCGCAGCCGTGAAAAGGCCATGATCGACGAACTGACCCGCCAGTCGAATATCGTCCTCGCCACCGGCGGCGGCGCAGTACTGGATCCGGACAACCGCAAGCATCTCGCCGGGCGCGGCTTTGTCATCTATCTCAGCGCCCCCGTCGAGCAACTATTTCAGCGCACCGCACGCGACACCCGGCGCCCCCTGTTGCAGACTGAAAACCCACGCCAGAAACTGGAAGAAATCCTCGCCGTGCGCGACCCCCTCTACCGGGAAATCGCGGATCTGGTTCTCATCACTGACAACAAGCCGGTGCGCAATGTCACCAATTCGCTGTTGCAACAATTCAAGGATCTCGACCTTTGAACCTCGGTTGAGCAGTGCTATCGATACCATGCAGACATTGACCGTAGACCTCGGCGACCGCAGCTATCCCATCTACATCGGCAGCGGCCTGCTCGACCAGCCGCAGCTGCTGACGCCACACATCCCCGGCCGGCAGGTACTGGTGGTCAGCAACGAGACCGTCGCCCCGCTATACCTCGAACGTGTGTTGAAATCCCTCACCAGCTTCCAGGTCGAAACGGTGATCCTGCCCGACGGCGAGCAGTACAAGACCCTCAACACCGTCAACACCATTTACACTGCCCTGCTCGAACACCGCTTCGACCGCAGCTGTACCCTGCTGGCCCTGGGCGGCGGCGTGGTGGGTGACATCACCGGCTTCGCCGCCGCCACCTATCAACGCGGCGTACACTTCATCCAGGTGCCCACCACCCTGCTGGCGCAGGTGGACTCCTCGGTAGGTGGCAAGACCGGAGTCAACCACCCATTGGGCAAAAACATGATCGGCGCCTTCCACCAGCCGCGCTGCGTGCTGGCCGACACCGAGACCCTCAATACCCTGGACGACCGCCAGCTCTCCGCCGGCGTCGCCGAGGTGATCAAGTACGGTCTGATTCGCGACGCCGAATTCTTCGACTGGCTGGAGCAGCACATCCCCGAGCTGCTGACCCGCGACCCGCAACAGCTCGCCTACGCCATCGAGCGCTCCTGCCGCAACAAGGCCGAAGTGGTCACCGCCGACGAACGTGAATCCGGTCAGCGCGCTCTGCTCAACCTGGGCCACACCTTCGGCCACGCCATCGAGGCCGCCATGGGCTACGGCGTCTGGCTGCACGGCGAGGCGGTGGGCACCGGCATGCTGATGGCCGCCGACCTGTCACGGCGCCTGGGCTGGCTCGACGACGGACAGCTGGCGCGTATCCACGCCATCACCGAACTCGCCCGCCTGCCCCTGCACACCCCGCCGGGACTGGACACCCAACAGTTCCTGAAATGGATGGCGGTGGACAAAAAGGTACAGGCCGGCCGGCTACGGCTGGTGCTGCTCACCGGCATCGGCACCAGCGTCATCACGGACGATTACGATGTCGCCAAGCTGCGCGAGACCCTCAATGCCTTCCACCGCGAGGCACAGCCCCAGTGACGGAACTCGCCACGCTCTCTGCCTATGCCAGCACCGCCGCCAACTCCCTCGGCCGGCGCTTCAACGAACCGCCACCCGAACACCGCAGCGAATTCCAGCGCGACCGCGACCGCATCGTCCACTCCGCCGCCTTCCGCCGTCTCGAATACAAGACCCAGGTTTTCGTCAATCACGAAGGCGACATGTTCCGCACCCGCCTCACCCACTCCATCGAAGTCGCACAGATTGCCCGCTCCGTGGCGCGCATCCTTGGCGTTAACGAGGTACTGGCCGAGACCATCGCCCTCGCCCACGACCTCGGCCACACCCCCTTCGGCCATGCCGGCCAGGATGCCCTCAACCAGTGCATGCGCGACCACGGCGGCTTCGAGCACAACCTGCAATCCCTGCGCATCGTCGACCAGTTGGAAGAAAAATACGCCGAATTTGACGGCCTCAACCTCACCTTCGAAACCCGCGAAGGCATCCTCAAGCACTGCTCGGCGGACAACGCCCGCCAGCTGGGTGAACTCGGTGAACGCTTTCTGAAAAAGCAACAACCGGGACTGGAAGCACAGATCACCAACATTGCCGACGAGATCGCCTACAACAACCACGACATTGACGACGGCCTGCGCGCCGGCCTCATCGACATTGAGCAGCTGTGCGAGATCCAGCTGTTCCGCGAACAGCACGAAACCGTCATGGCGACCTACCCCAGCCTGCAACGGCGTCGCGCCATTCACGAGATCATCCGCCGCATGATCAACCGCCAGGTTTCGGATCTGATAGAGGCCACCCGCGAACGCCTGGCCGCCACTGCACCACGATCACGCAACGATATCCTCAACCAGCCAGACCCCCTGGCCGACTTCAGTAAACCCATGCAGGCCATGAACCGGGAACTGAAGCGCTTCCTGCGCAATCACTTGTACCGCCACTACCGTGTACACCGCATGACCTCCAAGGCACGCAGCATCATCCGCGCCCTGTTCGACAGCTTCCTCGACGACCCCCTGCTGCTGCCGCCGGAGGCCCAGCGCAAGGCCGCCGAACCGGAGGCCGAAACCGGCATCAGTGGCCGCGCGCGCGCCGTCGCCGACTACATCGCCGGTATGACCGACCGCTACGCCATCCAGGAATACGAGCGCATCTTTACCCCGGCGAAACTCACCTGACAGGAACCAGTGCATCCAGTACCCTTCCCCCATGCGAATCTACCTGCAGACACCGCCCGACAGTGAAAACGCGCCCCGCTACTACCACCTGCTCCTACAGAAGGATCTGATCAACGGCTGGAGCCTGGTGCACGAATCCGGACGGCAGGGCTCTCCCGGACGGGTCACGAAGAAACACTTCGATGAACGCGAGGCCGGCGTCGCGGCGCTTATTAATGCCCGCGATGCGCAACTCAAACGCGGCTTTCGCGTCGTTTTCGTCAAGGGAGACTAGGTGAACACCGGCACACAAAAACAGCAACCACAGGCCTCTCCCTACTTGGCCTTTTACGGACTGGCGCGCGAGCCCTTCGCCACCACCATCGAATTCGATCTGTTTTACCTCGAACCCACCCGTACCCAGCGCCTCGACATCCTGCATCACCTGACCCAGTACAACGACGAGCTGCTGCTGGTCACCGGCCCCGAGGGCAGCGGCAAAAGCACCCTGCTGCAGCAATACATCGCCAGGGCCTCGGAGACCTGGAAAGTGGTGCGCGTCGAGGCCAATGGCGGCATCGACGAACGCAACCTGATCCAGCAGATCTACCACCAGCTGGAGCTGAATTTCCGTGGCGCCACCCATCCCGAGCTACTGGAGCAACTGGAATACCACCTCGACAGTCTGCTGCACAACGCCCGCCAGGGCGTGCTGCTGGTGGACGACGCCCACCTGCTTACCATTACCGCCCTGCAACGGATACTGCAGTTGGCATCCCTGCGAAGTTTTACCAACAAGCCCCTGTTACGGGTAATCCTGTTCGGCGAGCCCGGCCTGGAGAAGAAGCTGGACGATCCCCTGCTGGCGCAATTTGCCGGCACCCCTCATCGTATCATCGACCTGCCACCCTTCGACGAAGAGCACAGCACCCACTACCTCCTGCACCGCCTGTCCGCCGCCCGTTTCGTGGCCGGCGAACCCTTCACTGAGGGTGCACTGCACAAACTGCACAAACAGTCCGAGGGCTGGCCCGGACGACTCAACACACTGGCCCACAAGTTGTTGATGGACTCGCTGCCCAGCAGCGAACGCCCATCCGAGCTGCCCGGCATCTCCGACCGCGACCTCTACAAGCCCAAGCGGCTGGTCGGCGTCAGCCTCATTATTGTCATCCTGCTGACCTTCATCGTCTGGGATGTCATCGGCGACCTGTTTGACACGCCATCCGACGCGGAGACGGCAACGGCAGAACCGCCGACAGACAGGTCCACAGCCCCGGCAACCCCACCCACAACCACCGAGCGCAGCCAACAGGCACTGGCCATTCCGGCACAGAAAAACGACGATGTCCCCGCCTCATCGCCCCGTCCCGCCAGCATGGATGAGGCGATTGCCGCCATCATCGGAGACACCACGCACGAAAAAGCCCCGGATCAACCGCCGCATCCGCACCGCCCCCACCCCATCGGCGGCAAGCCACAACCGATGGAGACACCCACGCCGAAAAAAACCGACACGCCGACCCCCAGGGCCTCCCCTCCGGCCAAGGCTGAATCAGCGAAAGCACCACCCACCAAAACACCAAAACCTGCCGCCGACACCCCGCTCAGCAAGCAGTGGCAACCATTGCCCAACTGGGTACCCGAGCATCGCAACGAGTGGCTACTGTCGCGCGACCCACAGCACTTCACCCTGCAACTGGTCGCTGGCGAGCAGCTGGACACGCTGCGCAAATTCATTGCTCGACACCAGCTCAAGCAGCACCTTGCCTTCTACCAAACCCAGCGCAGTGGCAAACCCTGGTATGTACTGTTGTACGGCGAGTACGCGAACAAGCAAGACACCGTCGACGCCCGCAGCCGGTTGCCCCACGCCCTGCGCAAGCACAAACCCTGGATTCGCAGCTTCGGCAACATCCAGCAGGCCCTCAAGTAACTCTCATTCCGTCGCTGGCGGCATCCGATTGAACCAAAACCGCCGCGCCAGTATAATGCGTGACCATTTTGCCCGCAGGAAACCCGCACAATCGGGTCAGATACTCCTGCCGACTTAGCCCCGAAAATTCATAAATTATGCACAATCTCGCTTGTCTATTGATTCCACAGGAAATATTCCCTCAGTTGCCCGTAATCACCAATACGGGACTCCTTTGGAAATTCCCCTGTGAAACCAATATCCTGCGCGATCTTTGCGCAAATTTATGAAATTTCCGGGTTAATTGATTTTAAAGAACAAATATCAGCCCCCGAAATCCGCAGGGGCCACGGCGAAGCGAATAGCCATGCAATCGGAATCTGTAAACAACATGAACAACAGCCAAGGCCTCTACCGTCCCGAGTTCGAGAAAGACAACTGCGGCTTCGGCCTCATTGCGCAGATGGACGACCAGCCCAGCCACTGGCTGGTGGACACCGCCATCGCCGCCCTGGCCCGCCTCACCCACCGTGGCGCCGTCGCCGCCGATGGCAAGACCGGTGACGGCTGCGGCCTGCTGCTGAAGAAGCCCGATGCCTTCCTGCGCCTGTGCGCCAGTGAGCAGGGCCTCGAACTGGACGCGCAGTATGCCGTCGGCATGGTATTTCTCAACCGCGACGACACCCTCGCCTCCACTGCCCGTAACACCCTGGAACACGAACTGGTCGCCGAGGGCCTTCAGATAGCCGGCTGGCGCGTTGTGCCCACTGACAACAGCGCCTGTGGCGACGAGGCCCTGAAGAGCCTGCCGCAGATCGAGCAGATCTTTGTCAACACCGCCGAAGGCATGGACGAGGAGAGCTTCGAACGCCACCTTTATATTGCCCGCCGACGCACGGAAAAGGCCATTGAACCCAACGACGAGGCCTTCTACATCCCCAGCCTGTCGTCGCAGGTGATCTCCTACAAGGGTCTGGTGATGCCGGAGTACCTGCCGGTGTTCTACAAGGACCTCGGCGACAAGCGCCTGGAATCGGCGCTGGCCGTGTTCCACCAGCGCTTCTCCACCAACACCTGGCCGCAGTGGCGTCTGGCCCAGCCGTTCCGCTATCTGGCGCACAACGGCGAGATCAACACCGTGCAGGGCAACCGCAACTGGTCAGTGGCGCGCGGCCACAAGTTTGAGACACCGAGCATCCCCATAGCCGATGTGCGCCCACTGGTGTCCATGACCGGTTCCGACTCCAGCAGCATGGACAACATGCTGGAGGTGCTGCTGGCCGGCGGCATGGACATGTTCCGCGCCATGCGCCTGCTGGTGCCACCGTCGTGGCAGAACGTCGCCAACATGGACCCGGATCTGCGCGCCTTCTATGAATACAACTCCATGCACATGGAGCCCTGGGACGGCCCCGCCGGCATCGTGCTGACCAACGGCCGCTACGCCGCCTGCGCCATGGACCGCAACGGCCTGCGTCCGGCGCGCTGGGTGATCACCAAAGATCGCCACATCACCCTGGCCTCTGAAATCGGCGTCTACGACTACGCCCCCGAGGAGGTAGTGGCCAAGGGCC
>CAZTPE010000157.1:0-6347 GCA_964614545.1 uncultured Ectothiorhodospiraceae bacterium | reverse complement strand
AAAACGCCAACGGGGCCAGGCAGGGTGGAGACCCCGCCATTGAGGAAACCTGCTATGCCTGCCATTCCGGCGATGGCAGCACGCTAACGAGCCAGGGTTTCGGCACGGAGGTGCCCGATATCAAGAGTGACTTCTCGCTCGCCATTCACATGCCGATCGTCAGCTTTGAGCAGCCGGCAAACGCGGAAATACATGACATCGGCTCAAGCACATTGGCGGAAAGCGGCAAGGATTTCCTGGAATCCCCCGCCAATCTAGGGAAGGGCAACCTGTTTAACCGTCACGCTGAATGTACCGATTGCCACAACCCGCATCGCGTCATCAGAAACCGTCAGTTTAACGACGACCCCGCGACACCGGATAGCGCCGGCACCCATAGCCACAGCGCACCACACAGCAATATCGCCTCCGGCGTACTGCGCGGCGCCTGGGGGATCGAGCCCATCTACCTCTCCGATGAATTCGCCGTCGAGCCGTTCGATTTTCAGGTCAAGCGGGGAAATCCGCCGATCAATGGGCCGACCGATGTGAATCAGGCCTATGTCACGCGGGAGTATCAGGTCTGCCTCAAGTGCCACTCCAACTATGCCTATGATTCACCACCTACGCTCGGTACAGCGGGCGGCGGTACGCCGTATGGCACCAACAACGTGACCCACTATACCAACCAGGCCATGGAATTCCGGGCACCCGCCACCCACAAGGGCGAAGGGACGTCAGGGACGTCTGGCGGGGCTGTCCCTGCTTATGCAACCAATAATCATCGCTCCTGGCACCCGGTCATGGACAATACGGGCCGCACCGCCGCGGTTCGTCTCATGGATGCCTCCAACTTCCTGACGCCGTGGAATGATTCCGCAGGCACCAATGTGGGCAACCAGACCATGTACTGTTCCGACTGTCATGGCTCGAATACGGCGGCGGGCACCGTGGAGCCAGGCGGCGGCGAGAATGGAAATCCTTGGGGACCTCACGGCTCGAATAACAACTTTCTCCTCAAAGGCCCCTGGAACAACAGTACTGGCTATGTCCAACAGGGGGTGTCCGGCACCACCAAGGATCACCTGTGCTTCAAGTGTCACAACTGGGACGACTACGCCAACCCCAACAACACCACCCCCGGCCTGAGTGGTTTCAGGGACTCTCAGGGAATAAGTTATGTGGGATGTGGCTACACACCCTATGACACCTCCAGGGTCAACCTCCATATCATGCATGCCGATATTGCTAACAGCGCCCCTGCATCCGGTGGTTTTGGTAGCACGTTTGCCTGCAGCAACTGCCATGCGGCCGTACCCCATGGCTGGAAAAACAAGGCACTCCTGATCAATCTGAATGATGTGGGCGCGGAGGCCGGCCAACCACCGGGGACCGTCATCGACAGGTATACCGACCCCAACTGGGTAGGGGACGGGTATGTCAACGGCCCTTATTATCTGAACGCCAAGCTCTACGTGGTCACCTTCAAGCAAAGCGGCAACTGGACCGAGGATGACTGTGGCTATAAAAACAACGGGGGACCTTTCCCCATGATACAGGCCTGTGATGCAACGCCATGAGGCGATACCACGGCCCCAACACAACCAAGACAATCGATAGTAACTCAGAGGACTGATTGTGATGAATATTCAAATGCGATACAGAATGATTATCAAGAATGCTGCAAGCGCTGCGTTACCAGCCATCATGCTGGCCTTTATCATCATTACACCCGCAGCGTCAGCCATGCCCTCCGCGACAGCTCATGTGCTGGCTCACCCACCGGTAACCGGAGATTGCGCCAGTTGCCACCCTGAGCAAAAAAAACCAAAGCGCGTCCGCTGATGCACGGAGTACGGTCACCTGCCGTACTGGAAATCGTTTCTGACTTGAGACCGAAAATATCGTTATTTCCGCAAAAGCGGGAATGACGATATTCCAGCGCAGCGCCCTCGGGTGTCAGCAAACGCCCCCCCACTTCCCACATTAAATTCACACGTAAGCAGCAACCGTCCGCAGGGTACGCCCCGAGGAGGCATCTCAGCACATCCTCAATCCGAGTAACAAACATGGCATAATAGTCAGTCACCGCCGCCACCAACAGGATGCCCCTTGGATCAGCTCACCCTCACCCGCCCCGACGACTGGCACCTGCATCTGCGTGACGGCGCCGCCATGGCCTCCGTAGTGCTCTACAGCGCGCACCAGTTTCATCGCGCCATCGTGATGCCCAATCTGCGCCCACCGGTGGTCACCACCGAGCTGGCCCTGGCCTATCGCCTGCGCATCCTCGGCGCCCTGCCGGCAGATAGCAATTTCCAGCCACTGATGACCCTGTATCTCACCGATAACACCTCGGCCGACGAAGTCCGCCGCGCCAAAAAAAGCGGCCACGTGTACGCAGTAAAGCTCTACCCGGCCGGTGCCACCACCCATTCCGATGCCGGCGTCACCGACCTGGCCAAGGTGGACGACACCCTCGCCGTGATGGCCGAGATTGGCCTGCCACTGCTGGTACACGGCGAGATGACCCGCACCGACATCGACATCTTCGATCGCGAAAAGGCCTTCATCGACAACCAGCTCGCCCCGCTGCTTACCCGTCACCCTCAATTGAAAGTGGTGTTCGAACACATCACCACCGCCGATGCCGCCGACTTCGTGCGCGACAGCGGCGCCAATGTGGCGGCCACCATCACCCCACAGCACCTGCTGTTTAACCGCAATGCCATGCTGGTGGGCGGCATGCACCCGCATTTCTACTGTCTGCCAGTACTGAAACGTGAAAGCCATCGCCAGGCACTACTTGGGGCCGCCACCAGCGGCGACCCCAAATTCTTCCTCGGCACTGACAGCGCCCCGCACGGCCGCAGCGCCAAAGAATCGGCCTGCGGCTGTGCTGGCATCTTCAGCGCCCACGCCGCCATCGAACTGTACGCCAGCGCCTTCGAACAGGTCGGTGCACTGGACAGACTGGAGGGCTTCGCCAGCCACTTCGGCGCCGATTTCTATGGCCTGCCACGCAACAAAGAACAGGTCACGCTGGTCAAACAGGACTGGCAGGTACCGGACACCCTGTCCTTTGCCGACGCGCAGGGCGAAACCCCGCTGGTGCCCTTCCTGGCCGGTGAGACATTACACTGGAAACTCGTGAAATAAATCACGCCTGTGGGAGCGGCTCTAGCCGCGAAACATAGTTGCGAAACTGTCGCGGCTAAAGCCGCTCCTACAGATGTTATCCGCCGCACCACGGAGGTACGGCAAGGCAGACAATCCAAAGAGATAAAAATATATCGTGAACCCAGACGCCCCCGAAACCGCCGATGAACTGGCGGAAACCGCACCCGGAAAGAGCGGCATCGCACGCCGCTTCCGCGGCTTCCTGCCCGTCGTCGTCGATGTCGAAACCGCCGGCTTCAACGCCGAGACCGATGCCTTGCTGGAGATCGCCGCCGTACCCATCCACATGGACAGCGAAGGGCGGGTGTACCCGGGGCAGACCGTCAGCGCCCACGTGCAGCCCTTCCCCGGTGCCAACCTGGAAGCCTCCGCACTGGCCTTCACCGGCATCGACCCGCACCACCCGCTACGCATCGCCGAGGCCGAGGGCCCGGCGCTGAAAAAGATCTTCGAACCCATCCGCAATGCCATCAAGGGCAGCGGCTGCTCACGCGCCATCCTGGTCGGCCACAACCCCGCCTTCGATCTCGCCTTTCTCAAGGCCGCCGTCGCGCGCACCGGCATCAAGCGCAATCCCTTTCACCAATTCAGCACCTTCGACACCGCCACTCTCGCCGGCCTCGCTTATGGGCAGACCGTGCTGGCCCGCGCCATCGCCGCCGCCGGCATCGAATGGGACAGCAACTGTGCCCACTCCGCCGTCTACGACACGGAAAAGACCGCCGAGCTGTTCTGCAAGATCATCAACCTGTGGGGCGATCCGGCCAGGCACGGACGCTGAAATCAGCACAAAATTTCCCAAGGCTCCGTTCTTGTTCATAACAAGGCTAGTAGTATTGAGCCGTCAGCAAATACCCGTAAGATGTGGGCTGGCATCTCCAACCACAGCGAGGTAACTGTGAGTACTCACCCCCCCCTTCAACCGGCCCTCGATGCCAGTGACATCATCCTCCACTATCTCGAACAGATCGGTTGCGACTATATTTTCGGTATCCCCGGTGGTGCCATCGAGCCCCTGTATGACGCCCTCGCCCGCAGCTCACGGCGAGGCGGAATTCGTCCGGTGGTCGCACGGCACGAGAACGGCGCCGTCTTCATGGCCGACGGCTATGCCCGCCAGACCGGCCGCCTCGGCGTCTGCTGCGCCACCACCGGCCCCGGCACCACCAACATGATCACCGGCCTCGCCGACGCCTACGAAAACAACGTGCCACTGCTGGCCATCTCGGCACAAACACCGCTGCCCACCTTCGGCCGCGGCGCCTTCCAAGAATCCTCCTGCACCGGCATCGATACCGTGAGCATGCTGCAGCACTGCACCCGCTACAGCACCCTCGTCTCGCACATCGACCAGCTGCAGCACAAGCTGATCACCGCCGTGATGACCGCCTTTCATTCACCCCGCGGTCCGGCACACTTGAGCATCCCCCTCGACATCATGCGGCAGAAACTGCCGGATGGCACTCCCCGTTTCAATCTGCCGAAACTGTTGCAAACGCCACACATCGTCGACCCGGAAAAGACCACCGCACTGCTCGAAGACATTGCCAGGGCACGGCGGGTTGTCCTCGTCCTGGGCGGCGGTTGCGGCGAGGCCATCGGCGCCATCATGGCCTTTGCCGAACGGCTCAACGCCTTCATCATCACCACACCCCACGGCAAGGGGCTGGTCAACCCGGATCACCCACGATATCGCGGTGTCATCGGCTTTGCCGGCCACAGCAGCGCCCGAGCGGTGCTGGCCTCATCCGAAGTGGACCTGATCATCGCCGTGGAGACCAACCTCAGCGAATGGGCCAGCTGCGGCTGGAGCGAAACCGCCCTGCTCAACGAGCGCCTGGTGCACATCGACTCGGTGAACGAGAACCTGACCCGCTCGCCCATGGCGCGACTGCATGTGCGCGGCCACGTATTGGCCATCTTCGAGGAAATCATGGTGCAGATGGAGGCCGCCGACGCAGACAACAAGCAGGCACCAGAATCACTGCTTCCCGTGCCGCCCGGAGCCCCCCCCTGCTTCACCCTGGACGAGGAAGCAAAGTGCCATTCCGACGCCGTGCCCATCAAGCCCCAGCGCCTGATGCATGAACTCAACCAGCGCTTTCCGGCCAATACACGCTTCTTCGCCGATACCGGCAACAGCGTGGCCTGGGCAGTGCACTACCTGCAGCCCAAGGAACGGCGCGCGCACAACCGCCGCGGTGTCAATGGCGGCCTGTTCCGCACCAGCATCGAATTTTCCTCCATGGGCTGGGCCATCGGTGCCGCCGTCGGTGCCGCCCTGGCCTACCCCGACGGGCCGGTGGTGAGCATCACCGGTGACGGCAGCTTTCTCATGAGCGGGCAGGAACTGAGCGTCGCCGTCGCCGAACAACTCAGCGTCATCTTCGTGATTCTCAACGATCATGCCCTGGGGATGGTCATGCATGGCCAGCGACTGGCCGGCGCAGAGTCCATTGCCCACCAATTACCACAGACGGACTTTGCCGCCCTGGCGCGGGCCATGGGCGCCGAGGGCATCACCATTCACTCCCCGGCAGACATGCAGGCACTAGACATCAAGGCCCTGTGCAGCCGGCAAGGGCCAACGGTACTGGATGTGCATATCGATACGGAAGAAGTCCCGCCCATGAGTCTGCGCATCCAGAGCCTGCGACGACAAGGTGAGCGACGGCGGACGGTAACGGGCTGATAGCCGCAGTCAGACGCGGCTATATCAAAAGAAATGGAATTCGGGGTGCGCAGTAGCTTGGGGTGAGGAACGAACCCCATAATCACGATGTGTTACGTGAATACCTCATTGGCATCAAAAAATGCCAACAATTCCGTCACACGGATGATTCGGCGAGCCCTCTCTCACGAAAAATCCTAGAGGTCCGTCATAGATGATAATACCGACCGAGTTTTCCCGTTACACCGCTCTGCGGTGTAACGGGCTAAGTGAAAAAATCAACTGTGAGCAAAACCCGCTAACGCGATACCCCCAATCAACGCCCCATACTCCTCATACGCCACTTTCTCCGCATTGCCCCCCCCGCATCACGGGCACCCTGTACTTTCTGCCCTGCCAGTCCGGCATCGATGATGATGGTGTCATAGGCGCTCACTCTGGCAATTTTCAGGAAGTGTTTCAGGCGTGGTGTTGTTTAAGCCAGTCGGATCAATGCTCATAAATCGATACCGAATAT
>CAZTPE010000156.1:2026-6347 GCA_964614545.1 uncultured Ectothiorhodospiraceae bacterium | reverse complement strand
CCGCCGAGGTTGAGCGTGATTGGTTCGTGATCGACGCGACAGGCAAGACGCTGGGACGTATGGCCACGGAAATCGCCCGTCGCCTGCGAGGCAAGCACAAGCCCGAGTACACCCCTCACGTGGACACCGGTGACTACATTGTGGTTGTCAATGCCGGGAAGGTGCGCGTCACTGGCAATAAGGCCAAGAACAAGCTCTACCATCACTACACCGGTTATGTTGGCGGTCTGAGGACCACCACGTTTGAAAAGCTGGTGGTTGCTGCTCCTGAGCGCATTATTCAGTCTGCGGTAAAAGGGATGCTGCCCAAGAATCCGCTGGGCCGCGCCATGTTCCGCAAACTGAAGGTGTATGCGGGTCCGGAGCATCAACACGCCGCCCAGCAGCCGAAGCCGCTGGAAGTCTAATTCTTACCTCGCGAACAGAAAGGCGAATAGAAAGCATCATGGCAGATAAACAGTATTACAGTACCGGTCGTCGCAAGAGTTCCACGGCGCGCGTTTTCATGAAGTCTGGCTCTGGCAGCATTACCGTCAATGCCCGTCCGCTGGACGAGTATTTTGGTCGCGAGACTGCCCGTATGATTGTTCGCCAGCCTTTGCAGGTCGTCGAAATGCCGGAAAATTTTGACTTCAATGTCACCGTTTCCGGCGGTGGCAATGGCGGGCAGGCCGGGGCCATCCGTCATGGCATCACTCGCGCCCTGATCGAGTATGACGAGACCTTCCGCTCGCTGCTGCGTCGCGCAGGTCTGGTGACACGTGATGCCCGTCAGGTCGAACGCAAGAAAGTGGGCCTGCACAAGGCACGCAAGCGTCCGCAGTTCTCCAAGCGTTAAGTTGTTATTATGGCCGGGCTCCACAGGGGCTCGGCTGTGCACGCCGAACCTGTTCGGCGTGGTAATATCGCCGGGCCTTTCCGGTATCCTTTGATGGCGGATCGTCTAACGGCAGGACAGTGGACTCTGACTCCACTAATCTAGGTTCGAATCCTAGTCCGCCAGCCATCTTTCGTCTCTTCTTGTGTGAGACCCTTTTCGGCCTGCTCTGCCGCTCCTTTTGCATAATGCGAGTGCACCCGCTTGCACAGGTAAAATCTTTGCGGATTATTTGTACTTGTTGCTTGCGTCGGTGATGGCTGCTGGTATAAGTTGCCGCGACGGCGGTGTCTTGCGGCACCCGCGATTCCCAATGGAGATCTGTAATGGTTGTGTGGCGCAGGCTTGCTGCTTCAGTTGCTTTGGTTTTCACCCCGGTGGTGGCTTTGTCTGCCGATGTCAGCGTGTATGGCTCCGCCAACGTGGAGCTGGCGTCGTACCAGGACAAGCGGCCGGAGGCCGAAAGGCAGCCAGACTACCAAGGGCTGAGGGTCGAAGACAATACGCGTGGCCGCTTCGGTATCAAGGCCGCGGAAGACCTGGGTGGCGGCATGTCCAGTTTTGCCCGCTTTGAGTGGGAGCTGAGTACCGCCACGAATACCTCACCCAATGCCGCAGAAGATACCAATGCCTCGTTGACCCAGCGCATGTCCTATGTCGGGATTGCCGGCAGGTTCGGTTCCGTGTTGGCGGGCAACCTGAAATCACCTTATAAATACACCGGAGGTGTCAAGTACGACCCCTTTGTTGCCACGGCCCTTGAGGCACGAGGCAATGGGGGGATGACCGGTGAGGTGCTGGGCGGTGGCGGGGCATTCGGGCATGAAGACTTCCTTGATAAAATGGTTGCCTATGAGTCCCCGCGAGGCCCTGTAAGGGGGCGCATCGCCTATGGCTTTGAACAAGAAGACAATGCGCTCTCGCTGGATTTGATGTTTAGGCGGGATGGCTGGGAAGCCTTTATCGCCTATATTGATTCGGGTAACCGGAAAAATCCGCTTACGTCCCAGCCTTTTGACTACAGGGCGGCGAAGCTTGGCGGCCAGTACCGCAGCGAGAATGAGGCGCATCGGCTTTCGTTGCAGTACGAATACATTGAAGATGCCTCCGATGGTACGACGAGTAAGCCTTCGCTATGGTTTATGGGCTACCAGTTCACGCTTGGCAAGATGCTTCTCGCGGCCCAGGTGGGGCGCTCGAGTGGCGATGCCCTCACGACGCAGGAAACCACTTATGCGGCCGCCGGCGCCATCTATAAATTCAGTGCTGATACAAGGGTTTACACGGGCTACCGCTTCAGTAAGGATCTGGATGCAGTGTTCACCTTGGGTCTGCGAAAAGATTTCAGATCTTGATGTTTTGACTGAAAGTTAACAATATTAGTCGCAATGAAAAAGCGGGGCTTGGACGCCCCGTTCTTATATCCGGGGTGAATGTCAGGTGAATCTGCACAGGTTGTTTCGATGGGGTTTTATCTTGGCCGCGCTGGCCCTTCTGGCGGCCTGTTCTGCGACGGGCGTGAAGGAAGCAAGCGGGCCAATCTATTGGCCCAAGCCACCGGAACAGCCGCGTTTTGTCTACGCGGCGAGTTTGCGCAATGAGAATAGTCTGAAGCCGCTGAGTGCTGCAGAAAAGATGCGCTTCAGGATTTCCGGCTATACCGCGAAAAAAGAAATTTTCATGAAGCCCTTCGGTGTCGCGGCGCACAATGGCTCAGTGGCAGTGACCGACACAGTGTTGAGACGCGGCTATATCTTCAATCTCTGGCGGCAAAAACTTTATACCTTCGGTATCGTGGGTCCCGAGGGCATCCTCGTGAAACCCATGGGGGTGGCCATGGACGAGCAGCAGAACATCTACGTGGCCGATGTCGGTATGCGCAAAGTGCTGATTTATGACTCTATGGGGATGTATTTGCGCGCTGTGGGCAGCACGGAGGACTTTGATCGGCCGGTTGGGGTGGCGGTCACGGGGGATGGGTCCAGAATCTATGTGATTGATGCCGGCGGCATTGATAGTCAGCGACACCGGTTGGTGATTTATGACGGCGACGGCCAGCGGCTGGCCATTGTCGGCAAGCGGGGCGGGGGCAAGGGTGAGTTCAATCTGCCGACGCAGGTTGCGGTGGCGCCGGATGGTACGGTGTATGTCCTCGATGGTGGCAATTTCCGCATACAGGCGTTTACGCCTGAAGGCGAGTATCTGCGCAGCTGGGGGGAGGTTGGGCGCAACTTTGGCGATCTGGCCCGTCCCAGGGGGCTGGCGGTGGATCGTGATGGCAGCGTCTATGTGACCGATGCCGCCTACCGTAACTTCCAGATATTTAACCCGCAAGGGCAACTGCTCTTGTCCATTGGCGGGGAGGGGCTGGAAGACAAGCCGGGGCAGTTTGCCTTGCCCGCAGGGATTGCCGTGGATGAGCGCGGTTTTGTCTATGTGGTGGATCAGTTATTCATGAAAGTCGATGTGTTCCGGCGGGTGCACAAACAGGAGGCGGTGGAAATCATGGCCACAGAGGCGGCCTATCGGTAGTTTTAGCCGAAAAAAATCGCCACGGGTTTTTTATTTTCATTCTGTGACGACCGTCACAGTTCTGGCCAGACAAGAGCGTGACGGATAACGGGTCGTGCGCCGTATCTCATTG
The DNA here is from genome assembly GCA_964614545.1 of uncultured Ectothiorhodospiraceae bacterium. Lineage (GTDB taxonomy): Bacteria > Pseudomonadota > Gammaproteobacteria > SZUA-152 > SZUA-152 > DRQN01. The sequence continues at coordinate 2,826 of CAZTPE010000156.1, read as the reverse complement.
TTTTTTTGGGATAATTTGGATGGACTGGATTGCGCGTCGTATGAGCGCTAGTGTCGGTGTTTGTTGGGGTTTTCGTTGCTGTTGTGTTGACATAGGTTTTGTTGACGTGCTAAAAATATACCTCATTACAGGAGTAGCGTAATTGCCCGTGCCATGTGCAGATTTATGCAGCGGGGGTGCGGGATTGTTTTTAATAGCCAAGAAGTAAATTTTGAGACCAATAGGGGGTTTCTGATGAGTCAAAAATTTTTAAAGCCGGCGGTAGCGGCGGCGGTTCTAGGGGCGGCAATGTTTGCCGCGGGCAGTGCGGTTGCAGGGATCGCTAACACCAAGCACAATCTGGGTGCGGAAGGTACTGGCACCAATAAAACAACGGCGACTGGAGAGATTTGTGTCTTCTGTCATACGCCTCATGGTGCCGATACCGGTGAAGGTGTGGCGGTGCCGCTGTGGAATAAGACGCTGTCTGATCCGTTGGTCTACACGACCTATGATGATCTGGGTACATCCACCTATGATTCCGCGCAGGCTAAAATCGGCTCGGTGACGCTGGCCTGTTTGACCTGCCACGACGGTACACAGGCGATTGATAACATCATCAATGCGCCGGGTTCTGGCATGTATGATTCTACTGGCGGTGGAGCAGGTGGTAGGACGGAGACAGATGGCTGGAGCTGGGTGGCTGGTGGTTCTGGTTCTGTCACCGTTGATGCGACTGGCACGCTTATTTCGGGTGTTATCACCAACCTCGGTACCGATCTGACCAATGATCATCCGGTCAGCATGCAGTATGGTGGTGG
>CAZTPE010000156.1:0-1926 GCA_964614545.1 uncultured Ectothiorhodospiraceae bacterium | reverse complement strand
TGCCATGATCCGCATCTGGAGACAACGACCTTCCTGCGCATCTCCACCGCAGCGCAAAGCGGTGGTATGTCCAATGCCGGAAGTCAGATCTGTCTTGCATGCCACACGAAATAAAGCGAGATTGATTGCTCGTTGAGCCATTGAGGCTGGCAGCCTTGCGGGGAATCCCGCGGGCTGCCAGCCTTTTCTTTTGCCATTATTACTGTTTGGGACATCTTAAAAGTGGATAAAGGTATGTCTGCTCGTGTACTGTTTTTGCTCCTGGTGTGGGTATTTACCACATCTTCTGCGCTTGCGGCCGATGCCGATGTCGATGCTAAGGCGACGCAGGAAAAGGATGGAGAGGAGAGACTGAGTTATCTTGCCATTATCGATGGCGAGGAAATCCCCATTGGTGAGTATGTGTCTGCCCTGCGCCGGGGAATGCAGGAGCGCTTCTATCACGGGACGATCCCGGAGGAAGAGAAGAAAAAATTCTATAAGGAAGTGGCCGATGACCTGATTCAGCGCTTCCTTTTGGTGCGTGAAGCCAGGCGACGCAATATTCAGCCGGATGCCGATGCCGTTGAGGCGGCGGTAACGCGATATGACGAAAAATTCCAGGAGGATCCGGACTGGGCTGCAGCCAGAGAGAACGTGCTGCCCCGGATGCGCAGTAAGCTGGAGGCGGATAGCCTGGTATTGCGCCTGGAAGAGCAGGTAAAGGCGGTGGATAGACCCACCGAGAAGGAAGTGAAAGAATTCTACGAGTCCAACAAGGCGCTATTCACGACACCGGAGCGTGTGAAAGTGTCCCTGATCTTATTGCGGGTGGACCCATCTTCCACTGGCGAGGTGTGGCAGCAGGCGAGTGAAGAGGCATCCGCCATTGTGGCGCGCCTGACTAAAGGCGCTGACTTTGCGGAGCTGGCGCGGATTCATTCGAGCGACGACTCTGCACAGAATGGCGGCGATATGGGGTATACGCATTCCGGCATGCTGGGTGATGCGGCACAGAAGGTGTTGGATATCATGGAGATTGGTGATATCTCAGCGCCGGTTATGATGCTTGAGGGCGTTGCTATTTTTCGTTTGGATGACCGGATAACCCCAGAGCTGAATTCTTTTGACGCGGTACGTGAGCGTGCGGAACAGCTTTATATGCGCGAAATGGGTGACAAGGCCTGGGAGAGTCTGGTCGGTGAATTGCGTTCCAGGGCGAAGATTGAGGTCAATGACACCCCTTGGCGCTGATTGCTTACTGGCGCGCGCGGGTTGGCCTTTGAATTCGGTGGTGTGCTGCCACTGGTAATTCGTCGGTCTTGACCGTTGGGGTGAATGTGTCGTGAGGCCAACAAAAACTCTTGCCTTGTGACACTGTTAGCCAGCCTGTTTGACAGGCATGGTGAGAGAATTAGATCGGCATTCATGGATTTACGGCCAAACAGTTTCAGGCTCGAAGAGCGCTAGGGGTAATTTCGAGCCCTTTTGGGGTAGTGGGGGGGGCGATGAATCAGCTGGACAGTACGGTTTTGCCTAGTACTCCAACAAGGTTGTATCGTTGGGGCAGCGTTTCTGTGGCATTTCGTATCAAGGCACAGCTCGCGGGCAATGGTTGCTCCCTTGGCAAGAGCCGTAACACGGAGGCGGAATGCCACAGAAACGCCCGAAGGGTTGGTCTGTCAGCGTCCATGCCTGTATTCCGCCTCTCGCAAAGGACTATGGCCATTTGTGAGAGGCGCGCTTCGCCTAAAGCGCCTACTGTTGGTACCCTGAACGCTGACAGATCAACTGACCCGACAATACAACCTTGTTGGAGTACTTGTAGTCGTGGGTCTTTTCATGGCTAAGCGTAGGCCGGGCAGTGGGGGTATTGTTGTGCCTTTTCGGCGGGTAGGGGCCTTGATGGTGATGGGCTGCGCGCTGACTGTCTTGCCGTTTGGTGCT
>CAZTPE010000155.1:0-6375 GCA_964614545.1 uncultured Ectothiorhodospiraceae bacterium | reverse complement strand
CCGGACACGCTCTACATCGCCGAGCCGGAGGGCTATGCCCCGCTACTGGAGACCGAGGGCTTTGTCGTGGCCGACTTCGCCGTGCGTCGCGAGGCGGTGCGCGCACAGGTGCTGGAGGCGGCAGAGGCGCTTGGCGGCAATGCAGTGATCGACGAAAACTTACTCGACGAAGTGACCGCAATGGTGGAATGGCCGACGGCCATTGCCGGGGATTTTGAGGCGCGTTTCCTCGACGTGCCGGCCGAGGCCCTGATCTCCACCATGAAGACTAACCAGAAGTATTTCCATGTCGTCGATGCTAACGGCAAGTTGATGCCCCACTTCATTACCGTGGCCAACATCAACAGCCGCAATCCCGAACTGGTGCGCGAGGGCAACGAGCGCGTGATCCGTCCGCGCCTGTCCGACGCCGAATTTTTCTGGACTCAGGACCGTAAGCATCGCCTCGATAGCCACATCGAACGCCTGAAGACGATTCTGTTCCAGAAGCAGCTCGGCACCCTGCACGACAAGGTCGAGCGCGTGGTTGGGTTGGCCGGTGATATCGCCGATAGCCTGGACGCCAACCGCGTGTGGGCCGAGCGCGCTGCCTGGCTGGCCAAGTGTGACCTGATGACCGAGATGGTCTACGAGTTCCCCGAGCTGCAGGGCATCATGGGTCGCTATTACGCGTTGCATGACGGCGAACCCGAAGAGGTAGCGCTGGCCCAGGACGAACAATACCTGCCGCGCTTCGCCGGCGACGAACTGCCCGCCACTCCCACCAGCCAGGCGCTGGCCATCGCCGATAAGCTGGACACCATCGTCGGCATGTTTGGCATTGGCCAGCCGCCCACCGGCAGCAAGGACCCCTTCGCCCTGCGCCGCGCCGCGCTGGGCCTGCTGCGCATCATCATCGAGCGCCAGTTGCCGCTGGATCTGCCGGCGCTGATCGGGCGGGCGGTCGAGGGCCTCGGCGAGCGGCTTACGGCCAAGGACATCGCCCCCCAGGTGTTCGACTTCATGATGGACCGTCTGCGCGCCTATTATCATGACATCGGCGTGAGCCCGGACGTGTTCGATGCCGTGCATGCCCAACGGCCGACCCAGCCCTACGACTTCGACCGCCGGGTGCGGGCCGTCAACCACTTCCGCAGCCTGGCCGAGGCCGACAGCCTGGCCGCCGCCAACAAGCGTATATCCAATATCCTGCGGCAGGCGGATGAAAAGGGCATCGAGGTACCGTCCGAAGTGGATGCCGCGAGGCTGGTCGAGGCGGCGGAAAAGACCCTCGCCGAACGCCTTGCCGAGCTGGAGCAGGAAGTCACCCCCCTGTTCGACGCCCGCGACTACGAACCGGCCCTGGCCCGTCTCGCCGGCCTGCGCGAGGCCGTGGACCGCTTCTTCGACGACGTGATGGTGATGGTCGACGACGAAGCCCTGCGGGACAATCGCCTGGCTCTGCTGGCGAAGCTGCGCAACCTGTTTCTGCGCGTGGCGGATCTTTCACGATTGCAGGGTTAATATATTGCAGGCGTAGGGTAGGCACCGCTTAGCAGTGCTCCTGCGCCTGTCTCTCGCCCTGCCATACCCCCACGCCGGTGCTCTCCACTTCCTGTTCTCACCCGGGAAGGATGGCGTTCAGCGCATCCAATTTGTCCCATCCAAATTGCCAAATACTAACTTGACGCCCCAGCTATGGTAATGATGCCATGTGTACTCCGCCTGCCAGCAGGTGCTGGCGGGGCATATGCTTTAAGGATAGAGACATGACCAGGATGGACGACATTTCCCAATGGATTAATGCCGAAAAATGGCCGACGCTGGCTGCACTTCTGCATCGCGAGGCAGATGGCTGGTTGGCCGAGGGGCGGGCCCCTGCCCTGCAAGGGTTGTTGCAAACCATCCCCGCCAATGATCGGCGGGCGAATCCCTGGCTGAACTATTGGCTCGGGCGCAGTCTTCTCCATACCCAACTGCCCGAAGCACGCCGTCACCTGGAGCAGGCTTTCGCTGATTTTTGCAGGATGGGTGATCTCGCCGGTCGTTGCATCAGCTGTGCAGCGATACTGGATGCCCTGTGGCTGGAGTGGAATGATTGCGGTGCGCTGGATCCCTGGATCGATGAACTCGTCTGTCTGCGCCGTGAGGTGGAGGCCGCTGGTTCGTCTGAATTGCTGTCACGGCTTTCCCGCTCGGCATTTGCCGCGCTTTCCATCCGCTCTCCCGGTCACGCCGATTTACCGTTCTGGGAGGGGCTGAGTTTGAAACAACTCGGCCTGCCTGAACCCATCAGCGATACCATGTTACGTGGCCTGCAGCTCATGATTCACTACACCTGGGGGGTAGGTGACCGCGCCCGCTCGACCCTGGTGCTGGAAACATTGAAGAGCAAGATGGGCAAGACCGAACAGCAGAGCTTTGCCCACTGCATCTACTACGTGGTGCATGCCGCCCACCTCCATTGGTTCAGCGATGACAGTACAGCCTGTGGCGAACTGGTTGAAGCGGGGTTGGCCTTGAGTGAACGTCTGGGCCTGCCCCATTGGGACATCCCTTTGCTCAACTGCATCCTCTACAAGTGTTGCGCCCTGGGGCAGACGGGGGAAGCGAACCACTGGCTGGAGGTGCTCCGGCAGCGCATCTGTCTTCAGCCACGACCCCATGACCAAGCCATTCACTATCATTTTCTGGCCCATGTAGCCTGGCTGGAAGGCCATGGGGATGAGGCCCTGCCGCCCCTCCGGCAGGCACTGGAGATTGCGGAGGCCAGCGGCTTCGCCTATTCGCCTCTTTATTACAATCTGGCACTGGTTGCGATACACGCCGGGCGGGGGCAGTGGCAGGCGGCGCGACAAAACCTGGCCCGCGTTCGACGCGAGGCGGCTGGCTTCCGCAGTGACAACCTCCTTTTCATGAGCCACCTGCAAGGTGCCGCCCTGGCCGAGGCCGCCGGCCATCACCGTTTCACATCGGTCTATGTTCGGGCGGCGTTGCCCATCGGCGCACGCCAGCGCTATTTCGCCGTACCCTGGCTGCGGCGGGAGATGCTTGCCCGGTTCTGTACCCTGGCCTTGGCTGAAGGCATAGAACGAGAGTACGTGCGCACCCTCATCACTGCCCTGGCACTACCACCTCCCTCCCAGGCCCTGCCGGGGGCGGAGCATTGGCCATGGTCGTGTCGTGTCCGTGTCCTGGGTTCCATCCGCATCCAGATAGGGGAGGAGGAAACTGGCGGGGATGGCAAGGCGGCCGGTACCCTTGAGCACCTGTTGTTGCACCTGGTGGCCGCCGGAAATGAGGGAGGCGATGTCGAGCGCCTTGCCGACGCCCTGTGGCCCGACCTGGAGGGTGATATTGCCTACCTGCGACTCAAGACCGCCATTCACCGTCTGCGTCGACTGCTGGGAGGAACGAACCGGGTCATCCATGCCAACCGTCGCGTGCGCCTGAATCCCGACAAAGTCTGGGTAGATGCCTGGGAACTGGAACGATGCGCCGGGCAAATCAACAATACGCCGGCTTCGCTACAGGCCGCCATCGCTCTCTATCGGGGCACACTGCCCTCCTGTCTGTCTGTCACTCCCGAACTCCAATATTTCGCTTCACGCCTGGAAGATGCCTACGCCTGCCTGGTAACCCGCCTCGCCAACCATGCCGAGCAACAAGGCCAATGGCAAACGGCATTGACCCTGTGGCGCCGGGCGGTAGTGGTGGCGAACCAGGAGCCCTTCCATCTCAACATGATCCGTTGCCTGGAGAACCTGAAACGCTGCCGCGAGGCCCGTCAGCTCCGCTTGCAATGTGAAGGCAACGCGCTGTCGTGAAGACAGTGCAACCTATTTGAAACCCCTTTTTCCGTACTCTCGTACCCGTCAATCACTCGGTGCCGGATCACCCGGTGAGCTGAACCGCCCGGTGACTTGCAGAACAAGCCCCAGTACCCGTTCGGTTTGGCATAAGGACATCTACTCACAAATACGGAATAACGAAAAAGGAATGGATCATGGCCATTAATATCACGAAGCACAGCTTTAAGTATGGATCACAAAATTATTTCCGCGGAAATGCACACCTCGTGGAACTCGCAACCTTCGGTGAAAAAAAGGACCCCATCGGCGCCAAGGCGTACATCGACCCCGAAGGTAAAGTGAGTCGAAAACATCTCAAAAACATCGTCAAAAAAGGTAAGCCCGTCAGCATCGACTGGAGCCAAACGACGAAGGCCGAGGTGGAGGCGAATGGACCCTTGCCGGTTTTTGGCCTGAACACGAGTGCGGCGGCGTCTTTTTCCTACCAGAAAGCCAAGAGCGCGAAGCTCAAACTGTTCAACCTATCCATTTCCGAAGGACCGCTGAAGAAGATGTTGAACAATGATGCCAATGCCGCGCGCAACTACCTCGCCGACGAAGGCAAGGATGGGCGGATCGCCTCGGAGGTCTGGATCGTGATGGAAGCCGAACTGGCCGAGCAGTTTGATACCGCTGCGTCGGTGTCGTTTTCGGAAAAAGCCAGCGATTTGAGTGTCACCGCCAAGGGAGGCAAGTTCGGTACGCAGAGTATCACGCTTTCGCAGGGCGAAATCTTTGCTTACAAGCTCCACAAGGTGAAGGACTGGAGCAAAGGCAAAAAACAGATCGAGGACATGGAAGCCGATTACAAGGGCATGGGATAAATCTGGCGGCACGACGCAGGTCGTAATTTCACTTCATGCGCAGTGAAACAGGCGGTGCTTTTTTCCCGACGCCATCAGAGCCACTGCACCCGATTGAGTACGAAGAGGAGAGTATTGATATGCACACCATGAAATACATGGGTATTTTATTGTTTTTATTTGCCGGCAGTGCCTACGGGTTCACCTGTAGCAATCCGCCGCCGGCGGGCGCCGCCTGTGGTAATGCGGAATTTCAAAGCTGCGGCATCACGGTCAATGGCATAAACCGCCATTTCTGCATTCATGTGCCTGATTCCGGACCGGTTGCGGTAAGACAAAACATGCCCATCATCTTTGCCTTTCACGGCGGGGGTGGCGATGCCACTGTACAGACGGCCATCTGGGACAAGCATACCGAACAGGGCATGGTCATCGTATCCTCCTCCGCTCTGGTGAGTAATGTAGGGGGCGCTTGCAAACCGGCGTGGCGGCATATCGGGCGGGCAGTACTCACCTGGGCGGATCTGGCAAACGCGGATACCTGTGGAACCGTTGGTGGCCCACCGATTCCAGCAAAATACGCCGGCCTCCCTTACCAGAGCGGCGGAACCTGGTCGGATGATCTGACTTTCGTTCAACAGATGGTGGCTGAAATCAATGCCGATCCCGATATTCAACCAACCGGCTATTACGCCGCCGGTTTTTCCAACGGGGCAGGCATGGTCTATCAAATGTTTATCACGCAAGGTTTCGCCAATCGTTTTGATGGCTTTGCCGCAGTATCCAACACCATGAACCAGGCAAAAATCGATGCACAGGCGGCCCTTGCCGGTGGCGCGGGATTTTCACCCAATGCATCCACCAAGAAGCCGTTCCTGTTTATCATCGGCACCAATGAGAAGGTGAATGCACCGACGTCGAATATCCGCCAGTCCACTGAACCTGGGGGGCCCTGTGCCGGCCTGAGCGATGTGAATGATGTCATCCCGTGCTGGCGTGGTAATCCAACCTATGCTGGTGGCGGTGGCAAACATACGATGTTGACACCGCGAGCCATCACCACCCAGTGGCTGGTTGCCCACAACAACAGCGTGCGGCGCGATGTCGAAAGCCTCTACCCTGACCTGGGGCATGGCAACGCCGCCAACGGGCCGGTCGACCGGACGCTGGTAGTAAGGCAGGATTTCATGAAAAAATCCGGCAGCGACAACTCGGCGCCCGTCGCCGTTCTCACGGTCATTGATGGAGAGCATACCTGGCCAGGTAGCCGCGGTGGCTATCCACCCTGTGGCAGCGAGAGTTGCGATATCGAGGCCTCAGAGGTCATATTGCAATTCTGGCGTGCCAATGCTGGTTTTGTCAGTCGCTGGAAATAGCGGGTAAAAAACGGGGAAGGGGGAAAACGACAAGTCCGCTTTTTAAGACGATGAGTTATTTTTCCCTTCCTTACTTTATTTGCTCATGTGATGCCTGCAGTCCTCAATGGGGCAGAAGAATAATGGCCTGAGTCGAGCCTGCTGACGTTGTCAGCATAACGCCCACCTCCTTGCCGAAGGCCACCATCTTGGCAGATGCCGGCCGCACCTCATTTGGCTGATTCCTTTTCTTTATCAGAGTAATATTCACCCCCATCTTCGAACCGTCACACCAAGCACCGGGGGCCGACATGGAACACAGCGACTCTTATCAGGCCATGCTCGACGCCGTGCAGGCCTTTCACGACAAGCACGATTTCAAAAACA
>CAZTPE010000154.1:0-6418 GCA_964614545.1 uncultured Ectothiorhodospiraceae bacterium | reverse complement strand
AGTTCTGGCAGTATTTGCAGGCCAGGTTGCAGCCGGCGGTGCCGAAGGACAGCACTGCCGTGCCGGGCAGGAAGTGATTCAGCGGCTTCTTTTCGATGGGGTCGACGCAGAAGCCGCTGGAACGGCCGTAGGTGGTGAGGACGATCTCGTCGCCCTGCCGGGCGCGAACAAAGCACAGCCCCTGCTGGCCGTCACGCAGTTTACAGTAGCGCGGGCAGAGGTCGCATTGCAGGCGGCCGTCATCCAGCTTGTGCCAGTATTCGGTCGATACAACGGACTCGCTGCCGACAAATGTGCGCTTTTTCATGATCGCCCCCTTGGAATTCCATGTGCGTATCGCTATCTATAACCATAGAGTATGGGCGGGTTTGGATTTTAAAAGCCCGTCATTCAGAGACGAGGAACCACACATGACCCGCATTCGCCCCCCGGCTGTCGCCGGCATGTTCTACCCCGCCGATATGCAGGAGCTGCAAGACATAATAGCCAGCTATCTGCGCGAGGCAGCGGTTGACGCGCAGGCCGCCGAGGTGCCCAAGGCCATCATCGTGCCCCACGCCGGCTACGTCTATTCCGGCCCGGTGGCGGCCAGCGCCTATGTGCGCCTAATGCCGGCAAGCGATCAGATCCACCGCGTAGTATTGCTTGGCCCGTCGCACCGCGTGCCCCTGCTGGGTCTCGCCAGCAGCACTGCCGATGCCTTCAGCACCCCGCTCGGCACCATCCCGCTGGACCGCAAGGCCATCGAACGCATCGAGCGACTGCCACAGGTACACAGGCTCGACGAGGCCCATGCCCTGGAACACAGCCTGGAGGTACAGCTGCCCTTCCTGCAGAGTGTGCTGGACGACTTCACACTGGTGCCGCTGGTGGTGGGTGATGCCTCGCCCGACGAGGTGGCCGAGGTGCTGGAACAGCTGTGGGGTGGGCCGGAGACGTTGATCGTGATCAGCTCAGACCTCAGCCACTACCACGATTACCACACCGCAGAGGCCCTCGACAGCGCCACCTCCAGCGCCATCGAGCAACTGCAGGCGGAGAGGATTCACGGAGAAAATGCCTGTGGCAGTCGCGCCGTCAACGGCCTGCTGTATTTCGCCCGGCGGCACGGCCTGCATGGAAAGACCATCGACTTGCGCAACTCCGGTGACACCGCCGGGCCGCGCGATCAGGTCGTGGGATATGGCGCCTATGTCTTCAACTAATCCAAACAACAGCGAAAACAGCCTCTGCGAAGAGGAATGTATTCTGTTGCACAAGGTAGCGAGAGCCTCCATCGAACACGGCATCGAAACCGGCCGCCCGCTGACAGTGGACATCGCGCGCTATCCACACCCGCTGCGCGAACCCCGCGCCACCTTCGTCACCCTCAACGAACACGGTCAGCTGCGCGGCTGCATCGGTAGCCTGGAGGCAGTGCGTCCGCTGGTGGAGGACGTCGCCCACAATGCCTACGCTGCGGCCTTTTCCGACCCACGCTTCCCGCCCCTGCGGGCCAGTGAGCTGGCCGATCTGGACGTGCACATCTCGGTGCTGTCGCCCGCCGCGCCGATGCAATTCGATTCAGAGGAAGACCTGATCCGCCAACTGCGGCCTGGCGTGGATGGTCTGGTACTGGAGGATGGTTATCACCGCGGCACCTTTCTGCCGGCGGTGTGGGAATCCCTGCCCGATCCGCACGACTTCCTGCAACACCTGAAGCTGAAGGCCGGCCTGCCGGCGGACTACTGGTCGGACACGATTCGTGTGTCACGGTATGTGACAGAGACGTTTTAGGGGCAATGGGCGCGCGGGAAAACCATTATTCACCACAGAGGCACAGAGTTCACAGAACGCGATCATTACGGTTCGCTACCGCTCACCGGCATCCTACGTAGACTATGTGACAGAACACCGTAGGGTGGGCATCGCCCACCATGACACCCCGCCCGGTGGGCGATGCCCACCCTACGCCGATTTTGCTATTTCACCTTTGCGATCCTTCGCGGCCTTTGCGGTAAATACTCTTCCTTACTATCCACCCCACACAATCACGGCCATTTCCTTTCCTCCGTGAACTCCGTGTCTCTGTGGCAAATCGACCAACCTCAATGCTCGCAGCTACCCCGCGAATTCGGCTTGCACACGCGGCCGTCCAGCCAGCGGGTCTGGCTGAGATTGGCGCCGGTGAAGTCAGTATTTTCCAACGTCGCGCCGCGCAGGTCGGCATTGCTGAGGTCGGCATCGACGAAGCGGGCATGGCTGAGATCGGCATTCTGCATAATGGCGTAGGGCATATTCGCGCCGGTGAGATTGGCACCACTCAAATTGCTCTTGCGCAGATTGGTGCCCACCAGCGTCGCCTGCTGCAGATCGACGTCAGTCAGATTGGTCACCGACAGGTTGGCATAGGCCAGGTCCGCACCGGTGAACTGTGAACCGCGAAGATCGGCGCCGGTAAGGTTGGCGTTGCGCAACCGCGAGCCACGCAGGTCCATCGACACCAATTGCACACCTTCCATAAAGCAGTTGCTCCAGTTCACCCAGGGCTGGGGAATGGCGTTGCAATCCGAGGAATGGTGCTCCTCCCAGGGCTGAAAATAGAGTGCACTGCCCACCACCACCGCCAGCAGCAGGGCCGCCACCGCACCGCGCAGGAAGTAATTCTGCTTACTGTGCTTCGCCGCCTCGGTAATCGCGGTCTTGATCTCGCGATGGCGCAGCATTTCGGCCTCTTCCCAGGCCCGCCGGTCGTCATCGGTACGACGCCGGTCACGCGGCACACCCGCGGGGGTGGTTTCGTCTTCACCACGGCGGTCGCGCGCGGTGCGCTCGTCCTCGCGCATGCGCGCGATCATCAGCCGCTCGTAGGCCGCGGCGTCTTGCAGGTCGCCCTTCATTTCCTCCGGGATCAGCACCGGCACCTCGGACACCGGCTGCCAGGTCTGCTGATCGGCACTGAGTTCATCGCATTCACGAATACGCCCCAGCAGAATGAAACGGGTGATCTGCCCGGCCGGAAAGGGGCCGCGAATCTCGCTGCCCCGGCGCGTGAACCACAATTGTCTTGTTTGCATTATTTTTTACCCCCAGCGGGCTATGATACCAAGTACTCCGTCAATATTACCTTGGTGGAGTACATAAGCTCGATCAACACTAATCCAGCCGCCGCACAGCGGCTTCCAGCGACGGCCCATCAATCATCCGAATCCACCATGCAAATTAAGGGCCCATTATCGTCAACCGCCCCCTCGGCAGCCGCAGCAACCGGCCCGGCCGCGCGGGCATCCCTGTCGGCGGCCGCCATGGTGCAGGGCTGGGGCAGCGGACTGACGCTGCAGGCCACGGTGAGACAGAACCCGCAGGCCGGCCCGCCACTGCTGGAGATCAACGGCCGGCTGCTGCAAGCCCGCAACGGCCAGGCCCTCGTCCCCGGACAGCAACTGCGGCTGGAGGTCATCCGCCCTGCCGTGGATGCCGCGCTGAAATTCCTCAACCCCACGACTCAAGCAAATATCAGCCTGCCCGCCCCCGCCCAGTCCTGGCAGGCGGGACAGGTACTCCAGGCCCGTATCATCCAGCCAGCACCGGGCGAACCATCACTGCTGCGCATCGACGGCAAATCCTTGCCCCTCAACCTGCCGCCATTGCCGGCGCTCGCGGGGCAGGCCCTGAGACTGCAGGTGGTCAGCCCCGGCCAGCCCGTCGCGCTGCAGGTACTGGATATCTCGACGCCCTCGGTCTCACAGCAGGCCGTGCGCGATGCCCTGCCACGTCAGTTACCGCTGTCATCGCTGCTGGCCCAGCTGCAGGCCATCATCGGCGCCGACGGTTCACGCGGCAGCAAACTGCCCGCGGAGGTATTGCAACAGGTGCGGCAGATTCTCGACCAGCTGCCCCGACCCGATGGCGTGGGCCGGGCTGACGGTTTGCAACAGGCGCTGGCCAACTCCGGTATCTTTCTCGAGGCGCGACTGGCCGAGGCCCTGCGCACGAGCCAGCCCTTTGCGCAGACGGCGCAACAACTAAGCGTCGATCTCAAGGGCGGACTGCTGGGCCTGCTGTCGCTGCTGTTGGGTCTGCGCATACCCACTGGCGCCACCGCCCCATCGACCCACGGCGCACAAAAACATCCTGCCGATGTGCCGCCACCCCTGCCCAACAGCCAGCCCTTTGCCCAACCACGCATTCCGGCCAGCGCCGCATCGCTGCTCAACCTGAGCCTGCCGCAGCAGTTACAGGAATTGCTGCGCCAGGTAGACGGTAGCCTGGCCCGCATCCAGCTCAGCCAGCTCGCTGCCAACAACGAAGACGACGGCCGACGCAGCTGGCTGCTCGACCTGCCCCTGCGCCACGGCGACCAACTCGACCTGCTGCAGATCCGCATCGATGAGGAACGCGGTGGGAAAGGCAGGGGATCGGACAGTCTGTGGAGTGTCACCCTCGCCGTCGAGCTGGACGGCCTCGGTGAAATACACATCCGGGTTACGCTCACTGGCGGCGTGGTCAGCGCCACTTTCTGGGCCGGGGATGACCGCACCGCTGAGCTGTTCGAGCAACACCTGGGCGAGCTACAACAACGCCTGCAGGCCGCCGGACTGCGCGTTGGTAACCTCAGCGCCCGCCACGGCAGCCCACAGACGGCTGCTGAAAAAACCGCCCTGCCCTATGTGTTGCTGGACGAGAAAGCATGAGCGAAGAACACACACCCACCACCGCCGTGGCCCTGCACTATGACGGTGACAACGCGCCGACGGTCACCGCCAAGGGCAGTGGCGAGATCGCCGAGCAGATCATCGCGCTGGCGAAGGAACACGGCATTCCACTACAGGAAAATGCCGCCCTGAGCGAACTGCTGTCGCGGCTGGACCTGGGCACCGAGATTCCCCCGGAGCTGTATCTGGCGGTGGCGGAGGTGATTGCCTTCGCTTATTTATTGAGTGGGAAACGGCCTACGGGAAACGAGTAGGAGCGGGCCAAGCCCGCGATGAGTCTTGCCAAAAACGGGATGAAACGCGGAGGTCGCAGAGGCGCAGAGGACGCAAAGGTTTTTTTTGAACCGGTTTTCTTTGCGTCCTCTGCGCCTCTGCGTTCTTTGCGTTCTTTGCGTTAATTCTCACTGTCGAGAAAGCGGGCCATGTCCACGATGGCAGATGGCACAGCGGGAAAACAATAAATCTGTGGGAGTGGCTTTAGCCGCGAATAGACCCCACCTTAATATTCGCGGCTGAAGCCGCTCCCACAATTTCTAAAATGGATAGCTATTGCGGGCGGCTCAGCTCGCCTTCTCCAGCTTCTGCGCCAGCACCAGCAATTCGGCTTCGCCGCGGGCCAGGCCGCAGTCTTCCATCACTTCTTCCAGTTCGACGCCCTTGCCCATCAGTCGGGCGGCATGACGGTAGTTGTCGCCGGAGGGCTCATGTAACTCCAGGTCATCCTGACGGCGGCTGAGTGTCTGCAGGCGCTGTTCCTGCTGCGCCAGGTGTTCGCCCAACTGGACCGTGCCGGAGCACATGGCGGCCACATCGGTCTGCAGGGTTCTGAGGGAGTCCTGTTGTTTTTCCAGCCGGGCACGCAACCGACCATTGGCAGAATAGGCAAACAATAGCGCAACCAGAGCCGTCACCAGACCGGCAATGGCAAACACATCAAACGATACATTCAACATACTCAAATCTCCTGCGCCGACGCCCATACCAACAATGGCTCAGAGCATCATTTCGGCCCACTCTTCGTCGGTAAGCAGTCGATTGAGATCCACCAGAATCAGCAGTTCATCGTCGTGACTGGCCACGCCCTGGATGAACTTGGCACTCTCTTCGGTGCCGACATTCGGCGCCGCCTCCATCTCGGAAACGCGTAGATCCACCACCTCGGCGACACTATCGACGAGGATGCCCACCACCTGGTCGTCGGACTCGATAATGACGATGCGTGTGGAGTCATCCATCTCTTTCGGTATCAGGCCAAATCGCTTGCGGGTGTCGATGACGGTCACCACATTGCCGCGCAGGTTGATAATACCCAGTACATAATCCGGCGCACCCGGCACGGGGGCGATCTCCGACACGCGCAGCACTTCCTGCACCTGCATGACGTTGATGCCGTATTTTTCATTCTCCAGCCGGAAGGTGACCCAACGCAGTTCCTGCTCGACCCCGGCGCTACTGGCACTGTTCACTGATGTGTTCATTAACCGCTACCCTGTGTTTGGTTCCTGAACCCGAGGGGTCCAGATAGTTAGCTGAGTGATCTGTCAATGTATCGTCACATTCCGCTCACTCTGTAATCAAAAGCACGTTCCATACCAGATTTTTCGCACAGCCGGGGTTACTCATCGAGGTTGAATCCTTCCACTAATTGCTCGCTGAGGTTATCGATGTCCAGCACCGCACACATCTGTTCCACGGCGGTACCTGCCAGCCAGGGACGTTTGCCG
>CAZTPE010000153.1:0-6421 GCA_964614545.1 uncultured Ectothiorhodospiraceae bacterium | reverse complement strand
TAGCCCTCGAAGGTGCCGGGATAGCCCTGCTGGCTGGTAAGACGCGAGGCGATGCCCCAGTCGTCCAGCAGCGGCATGGCGGCGATCACCCCCTCGGGCATGCCCGGCACCATGATCTGCGACGGCTGTGCCTTGAACGGAAACGGCACCTCGGAACCCATGATGACGAAGGGTTCGTAAGCGCCCTTCACCTCGCGCAGGCGGTCGGCAAGGAATACCATCGGCGGCATGCCCACACCGCCGCCGATGAGCAGTGGGCGGCGGTGAGTCATGTGCGATTCGAAGGTCTTGCCGATGGGGCCGAGGATGCTCAGCACCTCGTCCACGCGGCGGGTAGCAAGGCGGCGGGTGCCGACACCCAGCACCTTGAAGAGGAAGTCCACCCAGCCGGCCCGGGCATCTACGCGCATGATGGAGATGGGGCGGCGCAGGGGCAGGTCGGGGTCACACTGGATGTGGGCGAACTGGCCCGGCTTGGCGCTGGCAGCCATCTGCGGCGCGTGCACGCGCAGGATGACCTGGTCGCCGGGATGCCCCTGGCGTTCGAGGATGCGGGCGTTTTCGACGTGGATGGTATCGCGGTGGGGGCGTTTGTTGGGCATGGTATTGGTCACCGGGGTCGGTAGAGGGTTGTCAGGCCGGTAATGGTATCCGCGAATGAACGCGAATGGGCGCAAATGAAAGGATTGCACGACATTATCGTTGGCGTCCATTCGCGTTCATTGGCGGACATTTCAAGGCCTTCTAATGCCAGCGAACTCAGGGCTGCTCTTCGTGCGCACGGCGCACGCTACGAGTACGTGTAGTGTGCGCCGTGTGCATGATGACCCCTTGCACCGGCGCCGTGTCTGTCGAGGGATTGTCCTTGTGAAAATTGGCGTCCATTGGCGTTCATTCGCGGATCAAATCGGACTCAGTCACAGCTGTGATAGGTCAGTTCACCGGCCAGCAGGGTGCAGTTGACGCGGCCTTTCAGCTCCCAGCCGAGGAAGGGGCTGTTGTGGCCGGCGCTCTTCAGTTTGTCGGCGCACAGTTCCCGGTAGGGCTTGGGATCGAAGACGCAAACGTCGGCGCGTGTGCCGACACCGAGGCTGCCACCCTGGCCGACATCGATCAGACCAAGGATCTCGGCTGGGCGCTGGGTGACGCAGGCGATGGCCTCGCTGAGACCGAGCAGGCCCTCGTCGGCGAGGCGCAAGGTCAGCGGCAGCAGGGTCTCGAGGCCGCTGATGCCCGGTTCGGAGGCCGGGAAGGGCGCCAGCTTGGCGTCCGGGCCGTGGGGTTGGTGGTCGGAACACACGGCGGCGATGGTGCCCTGTTTCAGTCCCTCGCGCAGTCCCTCGCGGTCGCGCTGGCTGCGCAGTGGCGGGCGCACGTGGCACTGGGTGTCGAAGTAGCCGATGTCCATGTCGGTGAGATAGAGCTGATGGGCGGCGACATCGGCGCTCACCGGCAGACCGTCGTACTGGGCGCGGGCGATCATACGCACCGCGCGGGCGCTGGACAGGTGACAGAAGTGGGCGCGTACGCCGGTCTGCTCGATAAGCTGCAACTCACGTGCCACGGCGATGGTCTCCGCCGCCTCGGGAATACCGGCCAGGCCCAGGCGTACGCTCACCGCGCCCTCGTGGGCGCAGCCACCGGCGGCCAGCCACGGATCCTCGGCATGGAGGAAAATGGTCAGCCCCTGGCTGGCGGCGTATTCCATGGCGCGACGCATCACCTGGGTGCTTTCCACTGCCTGCAGACCATTGCTGACCGCCACGCAACCGGCCTGTTTCAGGGTCGCCATCTCGGCCAGTTGCTGGCCGGCCAGGCCCTGGGTTAGTGCTCCCAGAGGCAGCACACGGGCGTGGCCGGACTGTTTGGCGCGGTGGCGGATGAGGTCAACCAGGGCCGGGGTATCGATGGGTTGCGAAGGATCCGGCGGGCACACCAGGGTGGTGATGCCGGCACTGGCGGCCGCCGCGGTTTCCGTGGCGATGGTGGCGCGGGACTCACCACCGGGCTCGCGCAGGCGCGCGCGCAGGTCGATGAGGCCGGGGCAGACGATGTGGCCTTCGGCATTGATGTGGCTGTCGGCGCTGAAGCCGTCCGGTATCCTGCCCACGCCGGCAATGACGCCATCGACGATGTGCAGATCGGCGTGGCTGTCGATGCCGTTGGCGGGATCGATGAGGCGGCCGTGCTGGATGCTGATGTTCATGCGCCCTCTCCCTCCGCCGGCGCGCGGCCCAGGGTCATGGACATCACCGCCATGCGCACGGCAATGCCGTTGCTGACCTGCTCGAGGATCACCGACTGTGGCCCATCGGCCACCGAAGAGGCGATCTCCACACCGCGGTTGATGGGGCCGGGATGCATGACGATGGCATCAGGCTTGGCCAGTGCCAGCGTCTCCTCGGTGAGGCCGTAGGTGCTGAAGTACTCGGCCTCGCTGGGCAGCATGGCGCCCTGCATGCGCTCCTTTTGCAGGCGCAGCATGATCACCACGTCGACGCCGCGCAAGCCCTCGTCAAGGTCGTGAAAGACGTGCACACCGAGGCTCTCCACCGCCGCTGGAATCAGGGTCTTGGGCGCCACCACGCGCAGCTCGGAGACGCCCAGGGTGGTGAGGGCGTGGATTAGCGAACGCGCCACACGTGAGTGCTTGATGTCGCCGACGATGGCCACCGTCAGCGGCGCGAATTCACCCTTGCGGCGGCGGATGGTAAACATGTCCAGCAGTGCCTGGGTGGGGTGGGCATGACTGCCGTCACCGGCATTGATAACGCTGACGTGCGGTGCGACGTGCCGGGCGATGAAATGGGCGGCGCCGCTGTCACCGTGGCGCACCACAAACATGTCGCACTGCATGGCCTCAAGGTTGTGCAGCATGTCCAGCAGGCTCTCGCCCTTCACCGTGGCCGAGGTGTTGATGTTGATTTTCAACACGTCGGCAGAGAGGCGCTTGGCGGCTAGCTCGAAGGTGGTGAGGGTACGCGTGCTGGCTTCAAAGAACAGGTTGACCACCGTCTTGCCGCGCAGCAAGGGTACCTTGCGCACCTGCCGGTCGCCTACCGAGATGAAGGATTCGGCGGTGTCGAGGATGTCGACGATCTGCTGCCGCTTGAGACCCTCGATGGTCAACAGGTGGCGCAGGCGGCCTTCGCTGTCGTGTTGCAGGCTATGTCGTCTCACGGCGCCTCCACGATGCTCAGGCGCAGCGGATCGGGGCCGCTGAGCTTGACGTGCTCGTGCTCACCGAGGTCGAAGTGGCGGCCCACCACGTCGGCCTGGATGGGCAGCTCGCGGCCGCTGCGCTCGCCCAACACGGCGAGGGTGATGGCGGCGGGGCGGCCATAGTCGAACAGCTCGTTCATAGCGGCGCGGATGGTGCGGCCGGTGTGCAGGATGTCGTCCACCAGCACGATGTGGCGTTCGTCCACCGACACCGGCAGGCGCGAGGGGCGCACCTGCGGGTTCATGCCGATACGCGAGAAGTCGTCGCGGTAGAAGGAGATGTCCAGCTCGCCTAGCGGCTGTTCGAGGCTGAGCAGTGCGTGCAGGCGTTCGGCCACCCACAGGCCGCCGGTGTGAATGCCCACCATCAGCGCATCGCGCACGCGGGCGGCTTCCAGTCTGGCGCGCAGGTCGTCGGCCATCTGCCGGATCAGTTGTTCGATGTCGTCCTGTTCGGTCACTGGGTTTCCCGGGGTTGTTCGGCCAGCCAGGTCTCGAGGATTACCTGGGCGGCCAGTTTGTCGATATCTTCTTTGTGGCGTGCTTTTTGCCGCAATCTGCCCTTGAGCAGCGATTCGGCCTCCAGTGAGGAAAGGCGCTCGTCAATGAGATGGGCCGGCAGATTGTACCGCCCGTGCAGTTGATTGCCAAAACGCCGCGCACGGCGGCTGAGTTCGTGTTCGCTGCCGTCCATGTTCAGCGGCAGACCGACCACCACGGCGTCCGGCCGCCATTCCTCGAACAGGCGGCTGATGGCTTCCCAGTCGGGCTTGCCATCCCGGGCGCTAACGGTGGTGAGGGCACTGGCGGTGCCGGTCAGTTCCTGGCCCACGGCCACGCCGATGCGCTTGAGACCGTAGTCGAAACAGAGAAAGGTGCGCGCCGCCATCGCGCTCACGCGTGGCCGGCGTCGCCGGTGAGCTGGAGGATGTCCACGCCCACCAGACGGGCGGCGGCCTCCCAGCGCTCCCCTACCCGGGTATCGAAGATGATGGCCGGGTCGGCCGGGCCGCTGAGCCAGGCGTTGTCGAGCATCTCCTGCTCCAGCTGACCGGTACCCCAGCCGGCGTAGCCAAGGGTGATGAGCACATCATCGGGTCTGTTGCCTTCGCTCATTGCGTGAATAATGTCAGTGGAGGTGGTGAGGCCGATGTCTTCGGTGACCGCCATGCTGGATTCCCACTGTCCCAGCGGGCGATGCAACACGAAGCCGCGCTCCGGCTCTACCGGGCCGCCGCGGAAGATGGGCTGGGCGGCCTGTTCGGCATCGTGTGCCCGCATATCCATCTGCTCCATCAGCTCACCGAGGCTGAGTTCCACCGGCTGGTTGATAACGATGCCCATAGCGCCCTGCCCGTTGTGTTCACAGATGTAGGTCACGCTGTGAAAGAAGTTGGGGTCGCGGAGATTGGGCATGGCGATGAGGAACTGGTTGGTGAGGTAGGCGTCTTTGTCGCTCATGGATTCATAGTAGGGGCGAGAGGCGGTGGGTGCAACCGGGTTTGTTGCTTACCACGGAGAAACGGAGAAGCAAAGAATCGGTTCTCGCAGAGGCCGTCGGGAAGAGTCCGCCAATGCGCGCAAATCAACGCAAATGTTTTTCATTTGCGTGTATTGGCGGACACACGAAGGGGGTAGGTTGGGAAAAATCAGGTCGTTGGGGTTCGCTGCGCTCACCGCCAACCTACGCAAGCTGTGGTGAAAATTAGCGGGTGGAGAGATGATTGCCGGCATCGAATTGCCAAGTGCGGGTGATCGCCAACTGGTCGTAGTCCTTGCGGATATCCTCGGGTCACGACAGAAACATGACCCGAGGAGGCAATGGGCAAGCTTGATCAGAAATCGGCTTCCAACTCCTGGTTTGCAGTGCTGCGGCTGCGCCCATTGACCCGACGAGCCTTCATGAATTCCTCGATGTATTCGCCCTTGGCGACCACCGAGAAGTCGAGATTGCCCGAGGCATCATTGCTGCAGGTTGCCTTTGAAAAGAGCTTTGAGTGCTTGCTGCTGCCGGGTACGGTTTTCATCCATGAGATGAAATAGCTGGTTCCGTCGGCATCGTTCTTGACCGTCTTTTTCGCACTCGAGCCGTACTTTTTGATCAGTCGGCTTTCCAATGTCTGGACCCGGCTTTTACAGCTCGAACTGGCCGACGCCCCAAGATTCTGGCGCAGATAGATTGAAGAGACGTATTGTGAGCCATTTGCATCACCCGTCATTTTCACCCGAAGGTTTTCGTTTGCCGGATCCGGAAGATAGCTCGCAGGGTTTTGCCCCATCATTTTCGCACCGGGATACTTCCCCTTCAGCGACTGAAAGGTCTCGCCCAGCTTTATCCGCTTGACGTCGAAGCTGTAAGCGTCACTGGCGAGTTGACTGGCATCCAGCATGGATGACGTGCTTGCACCTGCTTGACCGATTGCCTTGCCAGCACTTTGCCCGGTGTCGCCAGTCCGGGAGCTGGGTTTCCCAAGGTCCCCCGTCTTGGTTTGAATCTCGTCAAACTCCTTGCCGATACCATCGAATTCCGCATTCAAGTCATCGACCTGATTGTTAATATCGTCAACTTCCTGGCTGATATCATCGACTTGTTGGTTCACGCCATCCAGAGTTTCATTGACCTTCCCGAGATTTTCCTTGATTGCATCGAACAATCCAGCCGATGCAGCACCGGAAAAAACAAGACTGGCAAACAAAATAAGCATATTCCTTGTCATGACCATAATCTCCTGTATTTGATATCAGTCTTTTCCTCAGTATTCTCTGCCATTGTGCTCATGGCAAGTCAACCGATCTACAACAATGCCCTCTATGATCCAGAATAGCACTGGTATCCATCAGAATTCTGCCACAGGAACCATAAAGTCTCGAGATGGCCACAAATATAATTGCATTCCCCAATTCCATGCGGGTTACAGTCGGCCCACGAAAGCCACTGTGAATTGTTGACGGAACAAGGTGGGAGAATCGTTACAGCGATAAAGCTGTTCTCATTTCTCACGAAAGACAGAGATCTTGATAGAGAGCAGGTGTGAACGCTTTCTTTCCTTGGCACCCTTAGGTATAGCTTGGCGGGAAAATCCCTTTTCTCTACCTGCCTTTACGTGGCTCATTGGCGAATGGGATTCAGCGGGTGGAAAAATAATTGCCGGCATCGAATTGCCAAGTGCGGGTGATCACCAACTGGTCGTAGTCCTTG
>CAZTPE010000152.1:0-6441 GCA_964614545.1 uncultured Ectothiorhodospiraceae bacterium | reverse complement strand
CCGCTCACGATCACGTGCATCGCGCTCGGCAATCTCGTCTAAAAGACCGCGCATGGTAACACCCAAACCCTTGTCTTTCAACTGGTTATAGCGTCTGCGGGCGCGTTCTTCGGCGCTTGCGGTGAGGAAGATTTTGAGTACGGCATCCGGGAAGACCACCGTGCCCATATCACGCCCGTCGGCCACCAGCCCGGGCGCCTCGCGGAAGGCCCGTTGACGCGCCAGCAGAGCCTCACGTACCGCCGGTATCTGCGCGACCTGTGAGGCATCATTGCCGCAGGTCTCGGCGCGCAGATCCTGCGTCACATCTTCCCCTTCCAGCAGGGTGACGATTTCGCCAGAATCTTCATCGACGGCGAATTCCACATCCAGGTGGGCCGCCAGCGGCTGCAGGCTCTCGGCATCGTCCAGAGGAATGCTGTGCTTGCGCGCCGCCAACGCCACCAGGCGGTACAGGGCGCCGCTGTCGAGGATGTGCCAGCCCAGACGCTGCGCCAGCAGGCGCGTGATAGTGCCCTTGCCGGAGGCGGTGGGGCCGTCGATGGTGATCACGGGAATGGTGGTGTCGCTTGGATTCATAATCTATTCCGCATGGTAGGTTGGGGTGACGAAGGAACCCCAACATGTGAAGGTACTGAACCCCGTTTGTTGGGGTTCCTTCGTCACCGCCAACCTACGTTCTATTTAGTCCTGCTTTCCCACCTCAATATCCAACCCCGCCCGCCTCGCCAGGCCGACGAAGTCCGGGAAGGAGGTGTTCACATTGGCACAGTCGTCGATGACAATGGGCCCGCTGGCGCGTAGCGCGGCCATAGCGAAAGACATGGCGATGCGGTGGTCACCATGACTAGAGACCCGGCCACTGCCAATGGGTTCCACCTCGCGAGCGCGCCCCTGGATGATAATGCCATCCTCGGTAGGCCGGGCATCCACGCCAAGGATCTGCAGGCCATCGACCATCACCTGAATACGGTCGCTCTCCTTCACCCGCAGCTCGCGTGCACCCGTGAGAACCGTCTCACCTTCGGCACAGGCGGCGGCCACGAACAGGGCCGGGAATTCATCGATGGCCAGCGGCACCTGTGTCTCGTCGATGCGGATGCCCTTTAGCTTCGCCGCGCGCACGCGGATATCGGCCACCGGTTCGCCGCCCACTTCCCTTTCATTGCTCAAGATCAGATCACCACCCATGGCACGCAGGATATTAATGACACCGATGCGCGTGGGGTTGATACCGACGTGGCGCAGGGTGATGTCCGAGCCTTCGCTGATGCTGGCGCCGACCATGAAAAAGGCCGCCGAGGAGATGTCCGCCGGCACCTCCACCGGGGTCGCGGTCAGTTTGCCGCCGTCGGTCACGCAGGCGGTGGCACCATCACGCTCGACCGGATAGCCGAAGCCGGCCAGCATACGCTCGGTGTGGTCCCGGGTGGGCGCCGGCTCGGTGACGCAGGTGCGCCCCTTGGCGTACAGCCCGGCCAGCAGCAGGGCCGACTTGACCTGCGCGCTGGCCACCGGCATCTCGAAGTCGATACCGTACAGCGGCTGATCACCACAGATGTCCAGCGGTGCGGTGCCGTTTTCGGTGGTGCCGATGACCGCACCCATCAGCGCCAGCGGATCGGTGACGCGGCGCATGGGACGACCGGACAACGAAGCATCGCCGGTCAGGTGCGTGTCGAAATCCTGCCCCGCCAGCAGCCCGGCCAGCAGGCGCATGGAGGTGCCGGAATTGCCCACGTACAGCGAACCGGCCGGCGGCTTGAGGCCGTGCAGCCCGACGCCATGGATGGTCACCCGGCCATTCTTGGGGCCGTCGATGCGCACCCCCATGTCGCGAAAGGCCTGCAGGGTGGCGAGGCTGTCCTCACCTTCGAGAAAGCCCGTTACCTCAGTCACTCCCTCGGCCAGCGAACCGAGCATGATGGAGCGGTGGGAGATGGACTTGTCACCGGGCACGCGCGCCTCGCCAACAAGGTGGCCGCCAGGTTGCACGGTAAATATCACATTGTCAGTCATACATTCTCACAATATTCTGCCCCTGATTGTGGAAGCGGCTTCAGCCGCGAAGGTTAAACCGGCTTTATTCGCGGCTGAAGCCGCTCCCACACAGGCGTGTTATTTATTCATTGTCACAAAAGCGGTCACGCGCGGCCTTGGCATGGCTGAAGACCTCCAGCAGATAGTCGCCATCGTCATGGGCAATGGCCTCACGCAGACGTTTCAGGTCGGCCTCGAAGCGATCCAGCATGGCCAGCAGGGCCGGCTCGTTGTGCACACAGATATCACGCCACATGTGCGGATCACTGGAAGCGATACGGGTGAAATCGCGAAAACCGCCGGCAGCGTACGCGAAGATCTCCTGCTTGTCGTCCATCTTCGCCAGCGTGTCGACGAGACTGAAGGCCAGCAGATGCGGCAGATGGCTGGTAGCGGCCAACACGCGGTCGTGGTGCTCGGGATCCATTTCCAGCACCTCAGCACCGGCGGCCTGCCATAGGGCGCGCACGCGCTCGACGGCGTCGGCACTGCTGTTCTCGGTCGGCGTAAGGATCACACGGTGATCCCGATACAGCCCGGCGAAGGAAGCCTCGACGCCGCTGTCCTCAGTGCCAGCAATGGGATGACCCGGCACGAAGTTGGCCGGCAACTCACCGAAGGCTTGCCTCGCTGCCTCGATTACGCTGCCCTTGGTGGAGCCGGCGTCGGTCAGCACAGCATCGGCCGATAACTGTGGCTTGATGGCACGCATCACCGCCTCCATCGCCCCCACAGGCAGGGCCAACAGCACCATGTCCGCGCCGCGAACGGCCTCGGCCGAATCAAGGCTGTAGCGGTCGATGATGCCCAGCGCCCGCGCCCGTTGCAGGTGTGCCTCATCACGGCCGGCACCGACGATCTCGTCCACTGCCCCGGCCTCGCGCAAGGCACGTGCGAGAGAACCGCCGATGAGACCGACGCCGATGATGGTGAGTTGTCGAATCGCTTTCATTGTTGCACTTTTCGGAAATTGCTATTTAACGCATAGGACGCAAAGGCGCAGAGAACGCAAAGTTGTTTATTAACTTGTGACACCGCTCTGCGGTGTCACTCAGACTCATGGCGCTCCGCGCCGCCTCCGGCAAAGCGCACCTAACGAACCCATGCGGCGCAGAGCGGTGTTGCCAGCGCTATCCATGTTTGTGCGCACGGCGCACACTACACGTGCCTGTAGCGTGCGCCGTGCGCACGATGCCCTCCCCTGCGGATGTAACGCCGCTCTGCATTGCCGCATTTTCTGTAGTACTCAGCACCACATCACCCACGATGGAGCAACCCTGCCCTTTGCGTTGCGCATTTTTATTTCTTCAGCACCTTACGCAAGGCGGCCAGAAAACGCTCGTTCTCCGCCGCAAGCCCCAGTGTCACCCGCAAATGCCGCGGCATACCGTAATTGGCCACCGGGCGCACGATGACGCCCGCGTGCAGCAACGCATCATACACAGACGCCGCATCACCGCCCACATCAATGCTGACGAAGTTGCCGACGGAGGGAATAAAGTCGAGGCCCATTTCCGTCACTGCGTCCGTGACCCGCGCCATCTCTTCCGCGTTCAGATGCACCGCCTGCTGCACATGCGCCTCGTCCACCAGTGCCGCCGTGGCTGCGGCGAGGGCCAGGCTGTTGACGTTGAAGGGCGGGCGGATGCGGTTCAGCAGGTTGGCCATGTCCGGGTGAGACAGCGAATAGCCCACGCGCAGCCCGGCCAGCCCATAGGCCTTGGAGAAAGTACGTGTCACCACCAGATTAGGGAAACGGTCCAGCCAGCGACTGGCATCCGGGTAACCGGCTGCGCCCAGGGCGGGATCGTTGGCATAGTCGAAATAGGCCTCGTCGACCACCACCACGACCCGTTCCGGCACCGCGGCGATAAAGGCCTGCAACTCGTCACCCTGCAGCCAGGTGCCGGTAGGATTGTTGGGATTGGCAATGAAGATCACCCGCGTGCGCTCACTGATCAGCGCCCGCATGGCCTCGAGGTCGTGTCCCCAGTCACGCGCCGGGGCGACCACTGCCTGCGCGCTGGCGGCCTGTGTGACGATGGGATACATGGCGAAGGCGTGTTCGGAGAACAGCACCTCGTCACCCGGCTGCACAAACACCCGCACGACGAATTCCAGCACGTCGCTGGAACCGTTACCGAGGGTGATCTGCGCCATGTCCACGCCGTGACGTTCACCCAACGCCTGCTTGAGGGCGAAGCCATTGCCATCGGGATAGCGCGCCAGTCCGGCAAACTCAGCAGCCAGCACCTTACGCACGCGCAGGCTGGGGCCGAGGGGATTTTCATTGGAGGCCAGCTTGACGATATCGCTAACTCCGTACTCGCGCCGCAGCTCGTCGATGGGCTTGCCCGGCTGGTAGGGATGCAGGCCACGCACGCCGGGGGTAGCCTGCTGTTCAAAACGATTCATTGCCACTTCTCTTTATAATGCTCTTGTTCTTGCCACCCTAGTGTAGTGTCCTACACTAGATGACCGGCGCTGAACAACCTGTAGGAGCGGCTTTCAGCCGCGACAATTATCTCAAACAACGTTTCGCGGCTAAAAGCCGCTCCTACAGGTTGAACTTACCGTCATGTAGCATCTAGAATTGTTTACAGAACGGCCTTGGGATAGGAGCCCAGCACCTTGAACATGGGAGAATCCGTCTTCAGGATCTCCAGCGCCCGCGCCACCGCTTCGTCCCGTACATGCCCATTGATGTCGATGAAGAACACATATTCCCAGTTAGCCAGGCGTGAGGGCCGAGACTCGATGCGGCTCATGGAAATGCCATTGCGCTCAAAGGGCGACAGCAGACGATAGAGTGCACCGGGGCGGTTCGGCGTTGATACCAGCAATGAGGTCTTGTCATCGCCACTGGGCGGAACCTCCTGCGTGCCGATAACCAGAAAACGCGTGGTGTTGTCCGGATTGTCCTCGATTTTGGCCTCAAGTACCGGCAGAGCGTAAATGTCGGCGGCCGTCTCGCCGGCGATGGCAGCGGCGCCCTCCTCCACCGCAGCGCGGCGCACGGCCTCAGCATTGGAGCTGACGGAGATCCGCTCCACTTCAGGCAGATGTGCATCGAGCCATTCACGACACTGTGCCAGCGACTGCTGGTGAGAATAGATCTTTTTTATGTTATGACGATCGCGGCCAATCAGGTGGTGATGGATACGTAATTCCACCTCACCACAAATAGCCAGCGAGGAACGCATGAACATGTCCAGGGTGTGATTGATCACACCTTCAGTGGAATTTTCCACCGGCACCACGCCGAAGTGGGTACTGCCCGCCTCCACCTCGCGGAACACCTCATCAATGGCGGCCATGGGGCGGGTGCGCACGGAATGACCAAAGTGCTTCAGTGCCGCGGCCTGAGTAAAGGTACCCTCGGGACCGAGGAAGGCCACGCTGAGTGGTTGCTCCAAGGCCAGGCAGGCGGACATGATCTCGCGGAACAGGCGCGCCATTTCTTCACCGGGCAACGGGCCCTGGTTGCGTTCCAGCACCTTGCGCAGCACCTGCGCCTCACGCTCAGGACGATAGAAGAGCACTTCTTCCGGCGACTCACCCTGTTCCGCCTGCTTGGTTTGCGCCACTTCCTGTGCCAGTGCGGCACGCTCGGAAATCAGCCGCTGAATATCGGCATCCACCGCATCGATGCGTTTGCGGATCTCGTCCAGCCTGCCACTCATTGAGTTCGTCTCACAGACTGTGCACGGCCAGCACGCCGTCGATGGCTTCGATATTTTTCAGTACCGAATCGGCCACTGACTGATCGACATCGACCAGGGTATAGGCCAGATCACCGCGCGACTTATTCAGCATATCGATGATATTCAAGCCGCCATCCGCCAGCGTGGTGGAGATCTGCCCGACCATGTTGGGTACGTTGGAATTGACGATGGCGATGCGATAGCCGTCGGTGCGCGGCATGAACACCTCGGGGAAATTGACGGAATTGCGAATGGTGCCGTTTTGCAGATATTCACGCACTTCGTCGGCGACCATGATGGCGCAGTTATCCTCCGCCTCTTGCGTCGAGGCGCCCAGGTGCGGCAGGGTGATCACGCGCTCATGATTTTTCAGCAGGTTGCTGGGGAAGTCACACACATAGGCATACACCTTGCCGGCCTTGATGGCCGCGGACACGGCCTCATCGTCGACGATGCCGCCACGGGCAAAGTTGAGGATCACCACGTTGTCTTTCATGATCTTCAGCCTCTCGGCGTTGATCATGTTTTTGGTGGCGTCGACCAGCGGCACGTGGAAGGTGACGAAATCCACCTGCGACAGCAGGTCATCCACGCTGGTTGCCTTCTTGACATTAGACGACAGTTCCCATGCACCCTCCACCGTGATACCCGGATCGAAACCGATGACATTCATGCCCAGCGAGACGGCGGCGTTGGC
>CAZTPE010000151.1:0-6520 GCA_964614545.1 uncultured Ectothiorhodospiraceae bacterium | reverse complement strand
CAGCGACGCCGGCTTTTTTGTTGGTCTGAAAGATTTCGGGTGAGTCAGGGCCTGCTCAGGCGGTGAGATTGATTCCGCTGATCCCTCGTTCCGATGCGTCGCTCTTGGCGACTTCGGCATAACTTTCCACGGCCCTGATCTGAGTGCTCGGGCGGCTGCCATCGTCTCCTGACCGGCCCTGTCTCGCAAGCGCGGCCCGTGCCTCGGCGGCCATTTGCCCGGCACTGGCGGCGACGGCAAGATCCTGCTGTGAGGGCTTGGCCGGCGCCTGCGCCGCGGCACGGATGGTCTGGGCCTTTTGCAGCGTTTCCTCCGGGGTCTTGCCGGGTGAGGTGTCAATGCTCACCTCGCCGCCAACGGCATAGCGGCGGTTGTCCGGTCCGGTCTCGTAACTGTAGCTGGCGCCGCCACGAGCCAGACCGCCGGCGGCGGCCATGTGGGCGGCCTCGTGGGCGCGCACTTCGCGGTCGCGGCCCTGCAGTGCCTGCACCTGAGCCCGCTGCTCCTCATTCAGTTGGCGGGACTTACTGGATGATCCGGATGTGCCGGTTTCTTCGGCCGATGTACGGGGCGGGTCGGCGGGTGGACGCGCGTCGGGCCGCGGGCCAGGAAGGACGGGGGAGCTTGCGCCGATCTGCATCGTGTCGTGTGTGGATCAGACCCGCACGTCAAGCAGGCTGCCCAGCATCTCGTCCGCGGTCTTGATCACTTTGACCGATGCCTCGACCTGGTGCTGATTGATGCGCATATCGACCAGTGCGCGGGCGGTGTTCGTGTCGTCGCCGGTCGTTGCACGGGCGATCTCCGCGGCATTGCGGCGCATGCCGTCAAGGCCGTTGTTGATGCCGGCGATGCCGGTCTGCAGGGTGGGAATGCGCATGTTTCACCTCATCCCGGTGGTCGTATTGCGGGAAAATGGATTCTCAATCAATGGTTGTCGTCCAGCCGACCTCAGGCTTGAGGCTGCCACAGGACGTCGTTGTGCCCCTGCGCCTGATTCAGGTGGCGTGCCAGCACGAAGAGCAGATCCGAGAGGCGGTTGAGATAGCCGATGGCCGGCGGCGACAGGGCCTCGCTGTGGTGCAGCTGGATCAGACGACGTTCGGTGCGGCGGCAGACGCTGCGTGCGACATGCGCATGGGCTGCCGCCGGGCTGCCACCGGGGAGGATGAATTCCTTCAGCGGCGTGAGTCTGTCATTGAGCCGGTCGAGGGCCTGTTCGAGGGCTTCGACGTGGCCGGGTGTGATGGCCTCGCGGCCGGGGATGCTCAGTTCACCACCGAGGTCGAACAGGCGGTGCTGGATCTCCGCCAGCAGGGTGTCTGTTTCCGCCGGCAGGGTCAGTGTGCGCAGTACCCCGAGCTGGCTGTTGAGTTCATCGACGGCGCCGATGGCTTCGATGCGCAGGCTGTCCTTCGGCACCCGGCTGCCGTCGCCGAGGCCGGTGCTGCCGTCATCGCCGGTGCGGGTGTAGATCTTCGAGAGTCGGTGTCCCATGGGGTCTCCGTTGTGAGTGAGTGTTTATTTTTTTACCACAGAGGCACGGAGTACACAGAGAAAACCTCAAAAATGGATGTCCGCAAATAAACGCAAATGAACGCAAAGATAAAACATTAAAAAATTTGCGTTCATTTGCGTGATTAGCGGCTAAACGATTTGCCGCATTGCCAGAAGGTTTCTCTGTGTACTCCGTGCCTCTGTGGTGAATCATCAAATCAGCCCCAACACCAGAAGCGCCACGGCCTCGCTGAATTCCACCAGCGCCCCGGCGGTGTCGCCGGTGGCGCCGCCGAGGCGCTGCAGCATCAGACGGCGCAGGCCGAGGCCGAGGGCGAGCAGGGCCAGCAGCAACCACAGGCCGTCGAGGCCCAGCATCAACAAGGGTAGCAGGGCGGTGGCGAAAATGACCCTCCAGGCCGCGCGGCGCGGCAGGTGATGAGTGAGCATGGCGCCGAGGCCGTCGTCGCGGGCGCTGGGGGTGGTGAGGAACAGGGTCAGCGAGCCAGCGCGGCCGAGCAGCGGCACGATCACCAGCCAAGCCGCGTGACCGCTCGCCAGCAGGGCTTGCAGGGCGGCGAACTTGACGATCAACAGTAGGGTGATGGCGATCACCGCGGCGGCACCGGCACGCGGATCTTTCATGATGTCGAGGGTGCGCTGGCGGTCGCCGTAGCCGCCCAACCAAGCGTCGGCGCTGTCGCCCAGGCCGTCGAGGTGCAGGCCACCGCTGAGCCCTACCCACAGGGCCAGCACCAGTGCCGCCTGCACGCCCGGCGTGGCCGCGCCGGTGAGGCTGGCGAGCAGCCACAGCAGCAGGCCGATGAGCAGACCGACGAGGGGGAAATACAGCGCCGAGCGGCCCGCCAGTGCCTCATCGTAATGGACGAGGCGGGGCGTGGGCAGGCGGGTGAGGAATTGCACGGCGGCCCAGAAGGCGTTCATGGCAGGGCGGTTCTGTCGAGGTTGCCGGCGTGGGCGGCGAGGCGGGCGCTGGGCTTGCCATCGTGCCAGTCGACGTGGATGCGTGTCAGGCAGCCGTAGGGCACCTCGATCTGCTGCAATTTAAGCAGCGGGATGTCGAGGATGTGGTGTAGCAGGATGCGGATGGTGCCGCCGTGGGTAATCATCAGCAGGTGTCCTTCATGCGATAGGTCGTGTGACAGGTCGCGCAAAAGTCGCTGCCAAGCAATGATGATGCGGTCGCGGAAATCAGTCAGCGCCTCGCCGCCGTGCGGGGTGTGGTTCACCGGGTCGCGCCAGAAGCGGCCCAGGGCCTCGGTATCGCGGCGCATCAGTTGCGCCGCCGTGAGCCCCTCCCAGCGGCCGAAATCGATCTCGGTCATCTGCGTGTCGATGTGTAGCGGCAGGCGCCGGTGGCGGGCCAGCTGGACAGCGAATTCGTGGCAGCGGCGCAGCGGTGAGCTGTGGATGTGTTGCCACGGAGCGTGTTGACCGACGGCGTGGTGCATCTGCAGCCAGCCGCGGCCGCTGAGGCGGTCGTTGGTCTGCCCCCGGTAGCGAGGGCCGCCCACTGGTTCGCCATGGCGCAGTAGGTCGATGGTGGCAGTCACCTGGTGTCCCCACCGGAGACGTCGGCATCGGCGAAGGTGGCCATGTTGTTGTGCAGGGCGCAGGCCAGACGTAGCAGGGGAACGGCACTAGCGGCGCCGCTGCCCTCGCCGAGGCGCAGGCCCAGATCGAGCAGGGGCTCGGCATCCAGCGCGTCGAGTATGCGAGCGTGGCCGGGTTCGGCGGAACGGTGGCAGAACAGCAGCCAGTCGCGCGTGCCGGGCTGGATGTGCACCGCCAGCAGGGCGGCGGTGCTGGTGATGAAGCCGTCCACCAGCACCGGCAGGCCGTGCTGGGCGCAGGTGATGTAGCTGCCGACGAGGGCGGCGATCTCGAAGCCACCGAGGTGTCGCAGTATTTCCAGTGGGCCGGTCAATGTGCAACGGTGCTTGTCTAGCGCCCGCTGGATCAGCGCCGCCTTGCGTGCTACGCCTGCGGGATCGAGCCCGGTGCCGGGGCCGGTGAGTGCGTCGGCGGGCAGGCCAAGCAGGGCGCAGGCGCAGGCCGTGGCGCTGGCGGTATTGCCGATGCCCATGTCGCCGCCAATGAACAATTGGCTGCCCTTGTCCTTGGCGCGGGCCACGGCGCAGCGGCCGCTGGCCAGGGCGGCCTGCAATTGTTCCGTCGTCATCGCGGCTCTGTACAGGGCGTTGGTGGTGCCGGAGCCGAGGCGGGCGTCGATGACGCCGGGCAGCGGACCGGGGTCGTCGAGGGTGCCGAGGTTCACCACTTCCAGTTTGGCGTACAGCTCGCGCGCCAGCACGTTGATGGCGGCACCGCCGTGGGCGAAGTTTTTCACCATCTCGCCGGTTACCGCCTGTGGGAAGGCGGAGGTGCCCTCGCTGGCGAGGCCGTGGTCGGCGGCGAAGATGGTGATGGCGACATGGTCGGCCGCAGGCCGCTGCGTGCCCTGGCGGGCAGCCAGCCACTCGGCCAGTGTCTCCAGCCGTCCCAGCGAGCCGGGTGGCTTGGTGAGCTGTTGTTGGTGGGCATGGGCGCGTTGGCGCGCGGCGTCGTCCAGTGGGGTGATGGGCTGGCTCAGCCATGAGGGGGTCATCGTGTCGTTTCTCCTGTCTCCTGTAGGAGCGGCCCCTCAGGCCGCGATGGCAATGGTGGGAAAACTATCGCGGCCCAAGGGTCCGCTCCTACTGTTGTTTTTGGGTAACTATTCGCGACTGCGACGTATTAAAGCCGGAGAAGAGGCCTGAGCTGGCATACCTGGAGCATCGTGCGCACGGCGCATGCTACGGGCAAGTGTAGTGTGCGCCGCGCGCACAACGTGAATAGCCATACTCCGTGTCTCTGTGGTGGGTTGAATATCATGTTTTTTGATCGTCTTTCAGCGTCATCGGCAGGCCGGCCATGCACAGGGTGACGCGTTCGCAGCGGGCGGCGATGTCCTGATGCAGGCGGCCGTTTTCGTCCACGAAACAGCGCGTGAGCTTGCCCATGGGCACCACGCCGAGGCCGATCTCGTTGCCGACCAGGATAATCTCGCCCGGCAGCCGGGGCAGGGTGTCGAGCAGGGCTTGGCGCTGCAGGACAAAGGTGGTGTCCGCGCCGTCGGCGAGGATGTTGTTCAGCCACAGGGTCAGGCAGTCCACCAGCAGGCAGCGGTCGGGGGCGGCGTGTTCGGTCAAGGCGGCGGTCAGCTCGATGGGCTCTTCGACGACGAGCCATTCAGCGGGCCGCTCGGCCTGGTGATGGGCGATGCGTTCGGCCATTTCCATGTCATCGGGCGTGGCGGTGACGATGCAGGTGACGGCCAGACCGCTGGCCTCGGCACGTTGCTGGGCCAGCCGGCTCTTGCCGGAGCGGGCGCCGCCGAGGATCAGTTCGCGCATGGGCTCTCCGTTATACTGCACTGGATGTTTTTCTGAACGATCTGAGCGGAGTAAATATTGGCGTGAGGCATAAAGGTATTTTCGTTGTTTTGATGGTCTGTCTGTGGCTGTTGGCGATGCCTGCGCAGGCCGAGGTGTCGGTACTGGATGATACCGGCTGGCAGGTAACGCTGGCCCAGCCAGCGCAGCGCATTGTCAGCCTCGCCCCGCACATTACCGAGCTGCTGTTCAGCGCCGGCGCCGGTGGGCGCATTGTCGGTGCGGTGGACTACAGCGACTATCCGCCGGCGGCGAAAAAACTGCCGCGTGTCGGCGCGTACAACGCCGTGGACATGGAGCGCATCCTCGCCCTGCGTCCGGACCTGGTGATCGCCTGGGCCAGCGGCAATCCATCGGCGTTGATCGAGCAGCTGCGCAGTCTGGGGTTGACGGTGTTTCTCAGCGAACCGCGCAGCCTGGAGGATGTGGCCAGCAATCTTGAACGTTTCGGCCAACTGGCCGGCACGCAAACCACGGCGCAGGCGATGGCCGATGAATTCCGTCGGCGCCTGCAGGCCCTGCGCACGCGTTATGCCGGGCGCGTGCCGGTGAGTGTGTTCTACCAGATCTGGCACCGGCCGCTGATGACGGTCAATGGCGAACACCTGATCAGTAAGGTGATCCGTCTGTGTGGCGGGCGAAACGTATTTGCTGA
This sequence comes from uncultured Ectothiorhodospiraceae bacterium, assembly GCA_964614545.1. Lineage (GTDB taxonomy): Bacteria > Pseudomonadota > Gammaproteobacteria > SZUA-152 > SZUA-152 > DRQN01. Next base: position 913 of record CAZTPE010000151.1, on the reverse strand, counting down.
ACTGCCGACACTGGTACCTAAACTGGATATGGAGGCCGTGCTGGCGGCCGATCCACAGGCCATCGTCGCCGGTGTGCGAGAGCCGGGCGACACCTCGTGGCAGCAGGACTGGCGGCGCTGGCCGCAGTTGCGCGCGGTGCGTGAGGGACATCTGATCTCCGTCCCGGCGGATCTGCTGCAGCGTCATACCCTGCGCATCCTCGATGGTGCCGAACAGCTGTGCGCGGTGCTGGATGAGGTGCGTGCCACGGCGGCTCGGTAAAGGCAGTACATCGCTCTCAACTTTTGCTCAGCCGATAGATCACCGGCAGCTGCAGATGGGTGGGCTGCAGCGGTGGTGCGTTGGCCGGCAGCTGCAGCCGCTCGATGCGTGCCAGGGCCTTCAGTGCCGAGCGGTCCAGCAGGGCATAACCGGAACTGTGCAGCAGGTGGATGTCGTGCAGCTGGCCTTCGCTGTCGAGGCGCAGGCCGAGCAGAACCTCGCCCTCCCAGCCGCGCCGGCGCGCGCGTAGCGGGTAAGTCAGATAGCGCGACAGCTGGTTCTGCAGCTGGCCAAGCAGGTAATTGTGCTGGGCAGCGTCTATTTGTCTTTCGCTCCCTGCACTTTTTTGCGTGTGCTTTTCTGCTGCGGGTGTGGCCTGGTGGGTGGTGTCTGGGCTCTCGTTGTCAGCAAGTTTACCCGGTGGTTCCACCGGGGTTTCGGTGGTGGCTTTGTTCATGCTCACCCATTCGCGAGTCTCCGTGGCGGCGGGTGACGGTGTGCTGGTCTCGCGGACTTCAGTGGGCTGTCCGCGGGGTTCGGGTGTCTGTATGCTGTTATGTGTCGGGGTTTCCCGTGTCTGTGCGACGGGTGGATTGTTGGTTTGTATTTCGGTGCTTTCTATCTGCTCGGTACTGTCCGTTGCTGTCGGTT
>CAZTPE010000150.1:0-6539 GCA_964614545.1 uncultured Ectothiorhodospiraceae bacterium | reverse complement strand
GGCAATCCACCTAGCCCACGGCCACTCTTGCGTTGCGGAACAGGCGCAGCCAGGGGCCGTCTTCGCCCCATTCTTGCGGTGCCCAGGAATATTGCACGCTGCGGAATACGCGCTCGGGGTGCGGCATCATGATAGTGAAGCGGCCGTCACTGTTGCACAGACCGGTGATACCGTCGGGCGAACCGTTGGGGTTGGCGGGGTAGTTTTCTGTGGCGCGGCCGTGGTTGTCGACATAGCGCAGCGCCAGCAAACCGGCACGCGATGCCGGTTGTTCGCCGCCACTGCGGGCGAAACTGGCGCGGCCCTCACCATGGGCGACGGCAATGGGCAGCCGCGAACCGGCCATGCCCTGCAGAAACAGCGACGGCGATTCCAACACTTCCACCAGCGACAGGCGGGCCTCGAACTGCTCGGACAGGTTACGCTCGAAATGTGGCCACGACTCGGCGCCGGGGATCAGCTCATGCAGATTGGACATCATCTGGCAGCCGTTGCAGACGCCGAGGCCAAAGCTGTCACCGCGCTGGAAGAAGGCCTCGAACTCGTCGCGCGCGCGCGGGTTGAAGAGGATGGACTTGGCCCAGCCTTCGCCGGCGCCCAGCACGTCGCCGTAGGAGAAGCCACCGCAGGCCACCAGGCCCTTGAAGTCGGCCAGCGAGACGCGCCCACCAATGATGTCGCTCATGTGCACGTCCACCGCATCAAAGCCGGCGCGGTCGAAGGCGGCCGCCATCTCCAGCTGGCCATTGACGCCCTGCTCGCGCAGGATGGCCATGCGCGGTCGCGCGCCGCTATGGACGAAGGGTGCGGCAACGTCGTCCTGCGGGTCGAAGCTCAGGCTGGCGTTGAGGCCGGGGTCGGCCCTGTCGAGGCGCGCGGCCTGTTCCTGCTCGGCGCAGTCGGGGTTGTCGCGCAGGCGCTGCAGGTAGAAGGTGGTTTCGGACCAGGCCTCGCGGAAGGTGGCGTGGTCGGCGGCCAGCACCTCACGGCCATCGAAGTGGAAACGGATGCGGTCATCGTCGCTGGGGGTGCCGATGACGTGGCTGTGACGCCCCAAGCCGGCCTCGCGCAGCCAGCCCAGCACTTCGTCCACATCACGGTGGCGCACCTGGATCACCGCACCCAGCTCTTCGCTGAAGAGGCTGGCGACGGGGTCGTCGCCGAGGTCGTCGAGCAGCACACTGAGGCCGCAGCCGCCGGCGAAGGCCATTTCACACAGGGTGGCGAACAGGCCGCCGTCGGAGCGGTCGTGGTAGGCCTGGATCAGCCCGCGCGCGTTGAGTTGCTGGATCACGGCAAAGAAGGCCTTCAGTGCCTGCGGGTCGTCGAGATCCGCCGGATGATGGCCGACTTGCTTGTAGACCTGCGCCAGCGCCGAGCCGGCGAGGCGGTTGGCACCCTTGCCGAGGTCAATAAGAATGAGGTCGTCGCCGAGGTCGTTGCGTAGCTGCGGGGTCAGGGTATCGCGCACATCGGTGACCGGGGCGAAGGCCGTAATCACCAGCGACAGCGGCGCAGTGACTGACCTTTCTTTACCGCCGCCCTCCTCCTGCCACACGGTCTTCATGGACATGGAATCCTTGCCCACCGGGATGCCGATACCCAGCACCGGGCACAGCTCCATGCCCACGGCGCGCACAGCGTCGAACAGGCCGGCATCCTCACCGGGGTGACCGGCGGGGGCCATCCAGTTGGCGGACAGCTTGAGCTTGCTGAGCTTGCCGATGCGCGCGGCGGCGATGTTGGTGATGGCCTCGGCCACCGCCATGCGCGCCGAGGCGGCGTGGTGCACCAGGGCGATGGGGGTGCGTTCACCCATGGCCATGGCCTCGCCAGTGTAGCCTCGGTAGTCGGTATTGGTCACCGCCACGTCGGCCACCGGCACCTGCCATGGGCCGACCATCTGGTCGCGCGCCACCAGGCCGGTGACGCTGCGGTCGCCGATGGTGATGAGGAAACCCTTGTCGGCTACCGTGGGCAGGCGCAGCACGCGCAGGGCGGCGTCCATCAGATCGATGCCGGCGGTATCGAAATCGGGCTTGTGGAAGCTCTTGTGATGCACGTCACGCAGCATCTTCGGTGGCTTGCCGAGCAGCACCTCCATCGGCATGTCGATGGGGGCATCGTTGGGCAAACCATCAAACAGGCCGTCGCCAAGGATCAATTGCTCCTCTTCGGTGGCCTCACCAATCACCGCGAAGGGGCAGCGCTCGCGCTCGCAGATGGCCTCGAACTCGGCCAGACGCTCGGGGGCCACGGCCAGCACGTAACGCTCCTGTGACTCGTTGCACCAGATTTCCATGGGCGACATGCCGGGGTCATCACAGGGGATGGCGCGCAGCTCGAAACGGGCACCGCGGCCGCAGTCGTGGACGATCTCAGGCATGGCGTTGGACAGCCCGCCCGCGCCAACATCGTGAATGGAAATGACAGGGCTGTTTTTGCCCAGCGCGCAGCAGCGGTCGATGACCTCCTGCGCGCGGCGCTCCATTTCCGGGTTGCCGCGCTGCACCGAGGCATAGTCGAGGTCTTCATGGCTGTCGCCGGTGGCCATACTGGAGGCGGCGCCGCCGCCAAGGCCGATGAGCATGGCCGGGCCGCCCAACACGATGAGCTGCGAGCCGGACGGGATGACGTCCTTTTCGACGTGCCCGGCGCGGATGTTGCCGAGACCGCCGGCGAGCATGATGGGCTTATGATAGCCACGCACCTCTTCGCCCTCCGGACCCGCGGCCTTTTCCTCGAAGCTGCGGAAGTAACCGCAAATGTTGGGTCGGCCGAATTCGTTATTGAAGGCGGCGGCGCCGATGGGGCCTTCGAGCATGATATCCAGCGCCGAGACGATCCGATCAGGGCGGCCGTGGTCAGTTTCCCAGGGACGAGGGGCATCCGGCAGATTCAGGTTAGACACCGAAAAGCCGCACAGCCCGGCCTTGGGCTTGGAACCGCGTCCGGTGGCACCCTCGTCGCGGATCTCACCACCGGAGCCGGTGGCGGCACCGGGAAAGGGCGAGATGGCGGTGGGATGATTGTGCGTCTCGACCTTCATCAGGATATGCACGTCTTCGGCGTGATAAGCATATTCGCCGGTTTTGGTATCGGGCAGAAAGCGCTGGGCGGCGTGGCCTTCCATCACCGCGGCATTGTCCTTGTAGGCGGACAGGGTGCCCTCGGGGTGCCGCTGCTCGGTGTTACGGATCATGGCGAACAGGGACTTGTCCTGCGTTTGACCATCAATGATCCAGTCGGCATTGAAGATCTTGTGGCGGCAGTGCTCGGAATTGGCCTGCGCGAACATCATCAGTTCGACGTCGGTCGGGTTGCGCGCCAGCGCGGTGAAGTTCTCCAACAGATAGTCGATCTCATCCTCGGCCAGGGCCAGGCCCAGCTCGCGGTTGGCCTGCACCAACGCGGCGCGCCCCTTGCCGAGCAGGTCGATGCGGCGCAGCGGTGCGGGCTCGGCCTGCAGGAACAGGCCCTCTGCCTCGTCGACACTGTCCAGCACGCGCTCGGTCATGCGGTCATGGATCAGCGGGCGCAGGCTGGCCAGCTCGTGATCCGTCAGGGGTATGCCGTCGGCGCTCCGGAAGGTATAAAGCACGCCGCGCTCAATGCGGCGCACCTCGCCAAGGCCGCAGTTGCGGGCAATATCCGTGGCCTTAGATGACCAGGGGGAAAGGGTACCGAGGCGCGGCACCACCAGCAGGGCCTGCCCCTGCGCATCGTGGCCCTGCGCGTGGCTGGATGGGCCATAGCGCAGCAACTGCTCCAGCACCTGCCGGCCATTATTATTGAGGGCACACTCCAGATCGACAAAATGAACGAACTCGGTGGACATCGTCGTCAGGCGGACAACCTTCTGCCGGGCGCAGGCGAGCAACTTGTTGACGCGAAATGGAGAAAGGGCGGCGGCGCCACGGAGCTGAAGCATAGGTCTTTCCAGTGTGGGGTTACGGACGGTTTTGGGGAAAACGACCGGCGCCATCGAGACGCCCGAAAAATGGGGCTAATGATACTGTATCCGCGCCATTTTTGCCTGGGCCAAAATACAAATCCCCCCATCCCGGGGAGGGATGGGGGGAAAGGTTTTGCGGGGGAAGGATCAGACCTTGAACTGCCGCACCATGCCGGACAGCTGTTCCGACAGCTGATTGAGCTCATTGCTTGCGGAGGCGGTCTGCTGCGCGCCGGCGGCAGTCTGCTCGGTGATCTCGCTGATGGCCACCACGGATTTGTTGATTTCCTCGGCCACTGCATTCTGCTCCTCGGCGGCATTGGCAATCTGCACGTTCATCTGGTTGATAACGGCCACCGCCTCGGAAATGGCGTCCAGCGCGCTGCCGGCCTTGGCCGCCTGCCGCACGCTCTCGTCGGCGCGCGCACTGCCCTGCTCCATCACCTGCACCGCTTCGCGGGCGCCGCTCTGCAGGCATTCGATCATGTGTTGAATCTCGGTGGTGGATTCCTGGGTACGCGAGGCCAGGGTACGCACCTCGTCAGCGACTACGGCGAAGCCACGGCCCTGCTCACCAGCGCGCGCAGCCTCGATAGCGGCGTTGAGGGCCAGCAGGTTGGTCTGTTCGGCGATGCCGCGAATCACATCCAGCACACCACCGATGGATTCGCTATCGCTCTCCAGTCTGTTGATAACCTCACCGGCACGACGCACTTCCTGCGCCAGAGTGTCAATGACCTCGATGGTCTGGCTCACCACCTGACGGCCATCATTGGCGGCCGCGTCGGCATTCTGCGCCGCGTCGGCAGCGGCGCTTGTATTGCTAGCCACTTCACGGCCGGTTGCCGCCATTTCATTCACGGCGGTCACCACCTCATCGGTGCAATGTTGTTGCTGCTCAGCACCCCGGCTGGTTTCCTCTGTCACCATGGACAAGCGCTCTGCGGACTCGCTCAGACGCCCGGTGTAACCCACCATTTCACGGATGATGCCGTGCACCAAACTAGCAAATTTATTGAATCCCTGCGCCAACTGACCGATTTCATCCCGGCTGGATTCATCCAGCCGTCGGGTCAGATCGCCATCACCATCGACAATATCCCTCAACGCGTACAAGGTCTGATCCAGCGGTTTCACCACCACGACCATAATGCCCCACGCAATCCCTCCCCCCAGCAACAGCCCGATGACCAGTAGTGTTGAAACCAGCGTATTAGTGCCATCAACCTGCTCAGCCAGACTGTTAACCATCGTTTGCGCCTGCTCTCCCAGCTCAGCAACCAGAGCCTCAACTTTGGCGCTGACGCCCGCCAGTAAGGGGCCGACTTCGGTACGAATCAAATAGGCATCGATACGCCAGGAATCGCTGCCATGAATTGTGAGCATCTTGCCCAGATGGGTGGCAAATTCTTCCTTCAACGGCAGGAACTGCTCCAGGGCATCGGCCTGATCCAAGGTCAGTAGGTCTTCCTTTGTCTGCAGGCGCTCCAACCCGGCATCAACACTACCCATATAAAGATTGATTTCCTGCAGCGAGGATGATTGCCGGAAGGCCAGATAGGCACGCAGGCCGTTCATCACATTGGCCCAGGCATAGCGGACATTTTCGATCTCCATCAGCAACTGGCGACGCTCATCACTGGCCTCTTCCTCCCCTTCGGTCTGAATCATGCCGCTAAGCAATTGCAACAACTGCTGGCTGAGGGGGTTGATATTTTCGGCCGCATAAGCGAACGCAGGAATATTTTTGGCGGGTTTTTCCACCAGCTCTATCATGCGGCCTTGATAAGACTGGTAACGTGCAACATCCTCGGCAATAGCTTCTACTCGGGAAGAGAGGTCCACACTGGATGCCACCAGAGACATCCCTTTCAACTCACCCAGCAGGCCATCTACGTGCTGTAAATTCTTCTCGTAAGTCTGCCGGTGAGACACCTCTTTACTCAGCAAATAAAAGCCCAGGGCGCTGTTGGCCTTGTCCAGACTATGCTCCAGCGCACTCGCCTTCAGCACGGCGGGCTGAATGTCATCGGCGATGGTGCCAACGCTATCCTGTGTATCAGAAAGGCTCACCAGTGCACTGGCCGCAATAATGGCAACAATGAGCTGCATCAGGACAAAGCCTGCAGTGATTTTTACCCTAATGGAAAGATTATTAAGTGGCTTCACGGCGATCCCTGTCCTGAAAAAAGACTCTGTTATATCAACTGTCCGGCAATTGAAACCGAACTGATCCAGGCAAGACCATCGGCAGTCAGGGGGAGAGCTTTAGACGCTCGGAGAAAAAAACCAGGAAATCAAGAGGGAAAGGGGGAAACGGGGAAGGACAGCACCTTCCCCGTAACGACAACAATCAGTACAAAAACTGCAGACTACTCAGGAAAGATCCACGCCCAGACGCCGGGCCACTTCCTCGTAAGCCTCAACCACGCCACCCAGTCCCTGGCGGAAGCGATCCTTGTCCAGTTTCTTGCGTGTCTCGGCATCCCACAAACGACAGCCGTCGGGGGTGAATTCATCACCGAGCAAGATCTCGCCCTTGTAGCGGCCGAACTCCAGCTTGTAGTCCACCAGCAGCAGGTCG
>CAZTPE010000149.1:0-6593 GCA_964614545.1 uncultured Ectothiorhodospiraceae bacterium | reverse complement strand
GTTGGCTAATTGCAGGATATCCAAAATCTACCATATTTCGATAGCTCGTAGGTTGGGGGTTCGTTCCTCGGCTTTAGCATCCTGCATCGCCCTACCTCCTGTGTCCATGCAGTCGTCACCCCAACCTACAATCCTGTGGTACCGCTAGGCCAAGGAAAATTTATGGGAAATATTCTCAATATTACAAACGGTGATTGTGCCGTGGAAGTCATGAAAAAAGCGGGGATTCCCGGAGTATTCCTCCCTTGGCGGGATGTATTGCATGATGGGCCTGTGCCACAGGGGCTTTCGTTAGAAGAGCTTTCGCAAGTCCGCGCAAAATTCATCATAAGCAGAGGCTGGGGAACGCCTGAAGAAATCGAGAAATCATTCATCGAGAGAGACGAGATTCTTAAGTCATTTGAAGAATTTGAAAAAGTTATCTTGTGGTTTGAACATGATCTTTATGATCAATTACAAATTCTGCAAATATTAGACTGGTTTCATGAAAATAATAAAAACGGAGTAAATCTCTCGTTAATCTGTACGGATAAATATTTAGGCCCACTTTCTCCTTCTGAAATGAAAAGTTTATTTAAGTACGAAGAGGCGGTTACAGAGAAACATCTGTTGCTCGCCAGTAAAGCCTGGTCAGCATTTCGATCGAGTTCACCGGAAGAATGGGCTGGCCTACTGAATACGGATGCCAGCGCATTACCCTTTTTAGAGGGCACAATTATTCGATTGTTGGAAGAGTATCCGAGTGTATCCAATGGTTTGTCACGCACCGCTCAGCAAGCTTTGAAAATCATAGCAGAAGGTGAAAAGTTTCCAGGAAAGATATTCGGTCGCAGTCAAGAATTGGAAGATCGAATATTTTTAGGTGATTCCAGCTTTTGGGTAATCCTTCAGGAACTGCTGGACTCAAGTCCTGCGTTGTTGACGTTATCCAAAGGTAAGAAATTGTCACTGCCAGTGACTAACGGTCAAGAGTTAACGATTACATCCCATGGTTTAGAGGTGTTGACTGGAAAAAGAAACGGGCTTGAAGTTTCAACGCTGAATCGTTGGATTGGAGGCGTTCATCTACAAGCTAATAATGTTTGGTGCTGGAATTCGGACTCCACTTCAATTGTGCGTGGTATGGAGTGAGAATAGGTATCCATGGGCAGTTTTAATTTTTGGCAAAAATGGTTATTTGGCTTTGGGCTATATCTTATTGTATTTGGGGTCCTATTGTCATTTTTCAGTCATTCTGCCTTGATAAACTATGTGTTCAATCATCAAATTGACCCTGTATTTTGGGGCTTGGCGGAATTGCCTGAAAGTGCAAAAAGATTCCAGGCCTGGATTTATGGTGTCCTGGGTGCAGTGATTTCTGGATGGGGCATATTCATCGCCTTTATTGCGCATTACCCATTTAAGGCAAAAGAGCGGTGGGCGTGGCACTGCATTGCTGCTGTGTTTGTTGTCTGGTTCGTTATTGATACGGTTGTCTCTGTCTATTATCGTGTTGGTTTTAATGTGTTCATCAATATCACTTTCTTGTTGTTTGTGCTGCTGCCATTAATCTTCACCAGAAAACACTTCAGGAGGCCCTGATTAAATATTCTCTCGTCATTCCGGTGCAGGCTGGAGTCCAGGGAGCTCAGCACACTGGATCCTGGATTTCACCGGGATGACGAATTAATCGAGCCTGCCTTTACTAAAAACGCGTAGGGCGAAATTCACACTCCCACCGCATCCTGGGAAAGACATGACTTGTGGCACCGCTCTGCGGTGCCACACATCCTGTGACGCTCAGCGTCGCTTTGCACACGCTGAGATTTCCACTTCATTTCGTTTTCTGGTGGGTGCTGCCCACCCTGCTGAGGTGGCAAAATTCAGGCACTATGCTCCATATTGGGTGCCATTAACTCGACCGATGCGGTTCGCAGGCTCATCATCATCCTGCGTCCTGAGAAAAGGCATTAATCCGTTTTACTCGTCACCAAGCATCCCTTCCTTTAAATCTGAATCTGCCGGTTCTTCACCCAGCCAGACTCTGAGCAGGGCGGGGTAAAATTCCTCACCGGGGATGCTGCCCTTTACTTGATCGTTGATGCTGACCCGGGTGCCGATATCCGGCAGATAATCCAGTGTGATATGGTCGCCGCGTTTGACGGTGGTGAACAGTTGGTTGAAAGCTGCGAGTTTTGCTTCAAGGGCCTTGAATTGTTCGCGGCTGTGGTTGTTTTTGAAGCCATCATTCCAGCCATCAATGAGCTTTTCCTTGCTGACCTCCTTATAGAGGAAGTGCATCAGTACCCGCTTGGGGCCGGACATGTTGATGGCCGTTTCAGCGTCCTTTGTTGTTTGTGGCAAGTAGAGCGCGCCGACATAAATATCGAAAAATAATTTGCTGCGGATACCGGTACCATTCAGCTTGAGGGTGGTATCGGCGAGCTTGACTTGCTCTGGTATGATGACGCCGGCCACGTCTTGTGCCTGGCTGGCGGCGGGAAGAAAAAACAGTAATAACAGGCTTGTGAATGTAATCCGGCTATTCATTTTAGACCCTCCGTGTTTTGTTGCTTGATTTATAACACAGCCTGAGAGGTTTGGAATACCTTCATTGTCGAGAAGGTGGGAATCCACAATGTATGCCGTTTTGTAATATTCAGTTCGCTATAGGATCATGGCGTTCAGCGGGAAATGGCCAGTCCATGCTTGTGCGCGCGGCGCACACTACACCTGCCGGTAGCGTGCACTATGCGCATGATGCCCCTGGATATGGAAAGCGCCCAATGACGGGAAGGCACTTTTCCTGCTTAATAAAAAAGCCGCGCCAAAAATGGCGCGGCTTTTTGTTGGTGATAAGTCCGAACCGGACCGATGTTATTTCCGTTTTTTATCTGCTGACAACCAGTCGGTTATGGCGAACAACAGGGCGGAGACAACGAAGGTCATGTGGATGCCGACCTGCCAGGCGAGTTCCGTATTGGTATAGTTTTCGAGGCTGAGGAAGGCCTTGAGCAGTTCGATGGCGGAGATGGCGATAATGGAGCCGATGAGCTTCATCTTCAGGTCGGCAAAGGTGACATGCCCCATCCAGTTGGGCCGGTCTTCGCTGTCGCCGGTATCGATCTTGGAAACGAAGTTTTCGTAACCCGCAAAGATAATGATCAGCAGCAGGTTGGCGATCATCACCACGTCGATCAGGGTCAGGATGCTGATGATGACCTCGGAACCTGTACCGCTGATGGCCGTTGGAACAAAACCGATAAACTCTTTGACGAACTTGATCAGCAACAGGGCAATACTGAGAACCAGTCCGAGATAAAAGGGCACCAGCAGCCAGCGGCTGTTGAAGATAATGACTTCGATAAAGTGTTCTACCTTTCTCATTGGTGTTTACGTTCCTGTAAATGTTGAAGATGAAATTTTTCCGCACCGCACGGCAAGTTGGTGTTTTGTATTGCTCAGCCCTTTGCCTTGCGTGCGGCAACGGCCTTGCGCTTGGTGGGCTTTTTCTTGCCGTGGGCCTTGTCGGACTTGCCCTTGGGCTTGTGCGGCTTGGCGGCCTTTGTTTCTTCTCCGAGGCGGCTGATTTCCAGCTTCTGTCCGCACACCCAGGTTTTCTTCAGATCCATGAAGATATCCTTGGGCATGTCGGCGGGCAGGTCGATGGTCGTGAAGTCATCGAAAATTTCAATGTGGCCGATGTACTGGGCGTCGATGCCGGCCTCGTTGGCGATGGCGCCGACGATGTTGCCGGGCTTGACGTCGTGGCTGTAACCCACGGCAAGACGGAAGCGACTCATTTCCACGTCGGGGTGTTCTTTCAGCGGGCGCGGGGTGTTGCTGGGGGTGGCGCTCGACGGGCGCGGCTTACGCTGGGGACGTTCACTGCGGCTGTCTTGGCGATCGCCACGGCCCTCGGCAACGATGCGCGGCGGACGCTCGCGGCGCTGGGGCTTGTCGCTCAGCAGCAGTGGTTCCTTACCCTGCGCCATGTGCGCGAGGGCGGCGGCGATGGTCAATGGGTCGGCGTCATGCTCGTGCTGATATTCGCCGACGATCTGGTTAAAGATGTCGAGGTTCTGGCTGTCGAGGGTCTCGCTGATGCGCTGCTTGAAGCGCTCGATACGCTGCACATTGATATCCGAGGCGGTGGGCATCTGCATGGCCTCGATGGGCTGACGCGTGGCGCGCTCGATGGCGCTGAGCATACGACGCTCGCGCGGGGCGACGAACAGGATGGCGTCGCCGGTACGCCCGGCGCGGCCGGTGCGGCCGATACGGTGCACGTAGGACTCGGTGTCGTGGGGCACGTCGTAGTTGATGACGTGGCTGATGCGCTCGACGTCGAGACCGCGGGCCACCACGTCGGTGGCGACGAGGATATCCAGCTGGCCCTTTTTCAGGCGCTGGATGATGCGCTCGCGGTTGTTCTGCGGGATGTCTCCGTTGAGTGCGGCGCTGGCATAGCCGCGCGCGGCCAGCTTGTCGGCCAGTTCCGCAGTGGCGGTCTTGGTGCGTACGAAGACGATCATGCCGTCAAAGTCTTCCGACTCCAGAATGCGCGTCAGGGCATCCAGCTTGTGCAGGCCGCTGACCGCCCAGTAGCGCTGGCGGATGGTGGTGACGGTGGAGGTTTTGGTCTGGATCTTGACCACCACCGGATTGTTCAGATGGCGCTCGGCGACCTTGCGGATGACGTTTGGCATGGTGGCGGAGAACAGCGCGATCTGGCGCTTTTTCGGTGTCTGTTCGAGAATCCACTCGACGTCATCGATGAAGCCCATGCGCAGCATTTCGTCGGCCTCGTCCAGCACCAGTGCCTGCAGGCCGCTGAGGTCCAGGGTGCCGCGACGGATGTGATCCATCACGCGGCCGGGGGTGCCGACCACCACCTGCACGCCGCGCTTTAGCTGGCGCAGTTGGTTGGTGTAGGACTGGCCGCCGTAGATGGGCAGCACGTGGAAATTCTTCAGGTGATGGGCATAGCTCTGGAAGGCCTCGGCGACCTGGATGGCCAGCTCGCGGGTGGGCGCCAGCACCAGTAGCTGCACGGCGGCGCGCTTGACGTCGATGCGCGACAGCAGCGGCAGGGCGAAGGCGGCGGTCTTACCGGTGCCGGTCTGCGCCTGACCCAGCAGGTCGCGGCCTTCCAGCAATAGGGGGATGGCCTCGGCCTGAATGGCGGACGGTTGTTCGTAGCCGGCGTCTTCGACGGCCTTCAGGATCGGCGCGGCCAGGCCCATGGCCTGGAAAGTGGTGGGGGTGGATGACATGGTAAACCTCTGCTCGTTCGTATACGCCGCCTTTCGTCACGGCAAGGGATTCCATCGCGCGATGACGTGCACGGCGCGCCCCGTCCTTCATGGACGTGGGAAAGCTGGAATTGAACCTCGAACGGTGTGGCCGCGGAGAATGACGTGCGGCCGTTGGTGCGCTGCTTACGGACGGCGGGCTGAGAGGTGTTTCATGCCAGCGGTTGGAATGAAGGCGCGGAGTATAGCAGTCTTGGCTGGATTTGGCTAAATTCTGATCACTTGTTGATGGGTGGTGGAAGTTTTTGCGCAGAGGGTGCAAGGCTTGTTGCCTGGTGAGTAACAGCCAGGAACGGGGGCTGCCGGGTATTAACCATTACTGCACAGTTACCCGTTTCGGTATTACCCGGCCTGCTTTAATTCTTCCCGAATGACCTTGCGTAACGCATCTTCCAATGACTTATCGTGTGCCTTGATATGCTCGCGCAACGCATCATTGATAAGGGTTTGATAGTTTCCGCCCCTTGCAGCATGTACCAAACTCTTGAAGTGCTCAACAATGTCAGCATCCAAACGGATGGTGATACGAACCTTGTTTGGGTCTGGCTTGATAACCGCACCCCGTTTTCCTTTGCTGAAATCTTCACTCATGGTCCGGGCCTTGATAATACTGTTTGGTTTGGCTGCGATCCGCTTTCCGGGCAGAAATAATGCGAATGCATTTTTCATCGCGTTCAGCGTGAACAACGAAGAGGACATTTAAATCTGCCCCCAATCCCAGCGTCTTAAACCGCTGTTCCGGGTGATCGAAATCTTCGATAGTAAGGGCGTTCTCGTCTTCCAGGGCAATTACTGCATCAGCAAAATCGACCCCGTGTTTTCGGAGATTTTCGGCAGCCTTCCTTGGGCCCCATTCAACGTCCATGAATCAAGTGTATGTACGATCTGTGTACATGTCAATGTGAGTAAAGCCGGCAATTTATCAAAGGAATAATCGTCAATGCCATTAAGTTAAGCCTGACATCCTGCTTGTTGTAGGTTGGCGGTGACGAAGGAACCCCAACGAAACCAACAATGTTGGGGTTCGCAGGCTCACCGCCAACCTACAAAACAGTCGTGATTTTGTTAACTTAATGACATTGGGATAATCGTGTAAATACTCCACCCACCGGCTTTAGCCGGTGCAGAATCTGAGTGCAACGAAACCCAGGGTGGACTGCAATCTGGGGAAGTCCCGGGTTTCGCAGGCTCAACCCAGGCTACGGAACTAAATATTGACCAGCCGTTGACCAGTCGGACTGGAGTCGATTGGCGAACAATGGCTGTATCCACCACCCCAAGGCCGCGAGGCAGGGGCGA
>CAZTPE010000148.1:0-6609 GCA_964614545.1 uncultured Ectothiorhodospiraceae bacterium | reverse complement strand
TGCTTCCAGTCACCGGTCTTTTCGTAGGCCAGGGCCAGCTTCTGATAGGCATCGGCGGCCAGCTTGTGGCCAGGGTAGCGGTTGGTGAAGACCTTGAGCACGGGGATGGCCAGCGCCCAGTCTTGTTTGGTCATCAGCTCGGCGGCGGCATCATACATGGCGTTGGCGCGGATGGAGGCAGTGGGCGTCAGTTCGCCGACGCGCAGGAAGTGGCGCGCGGCGGCGCCGTGCAGGCCGGCTTCACGCGCCTGTTCGCCTTGTTTGTAGATGGCGGCGGCGAGACGTTCAATGGTGGGCTGGCGGTCGGGGTCGTTGCGGCCGAGGAGGCGCAGGCGCTGCAACGAGGCAGCCTCGGCCTCGGCGAACAGACCCAGCTCGAATTCGCCCACGGCGATGATGCCCCAGTCGATGCGCCGCAATTTAAGTGATGGCTCGGGCAGACTGCCGACTACGTACCAGGCAGTGGCCACCGCCTGCGGGTAGTCCTTCAGCACCAGCAGTTCCTCGGCGGCCTTGGACATCACCTGGGTGGCGCGCTTGTCCTGCGGGAACCAGGTGACGAAGCGCTTGGCGGCGGCGATGGTGGTGCGGCGCTGTCGGGTTTGCGCCTCGCCCTTCAGTGTGTCGACCAGCGAGCGATGTGCCAGCAGCGCGGCGTAGCCGGCCTCGGCGCTCTTTTCGTGTTGCGGGTAATGGTAGGCGCTGGCCTCGAAGGCCACGGCGGCGGCGGTGATATCGCCGCTGTCAAGCAGGGTTTCCGCCAGCAGCAGGTGCATACGCGGGGTCTGTGTGTCGGCGGGGAAGGCTTCGACATAGCTGCGGTACCAGTGCGCGGCGATGCGGTAGTCGGCGGGCTTTTTGCTCTTCTGCGCCTGGGCGTGGTAGTAGCGCGCCAGGTCGTCGAGATTACGCTTCAGGTGTGGGGTGAGCTGGTACAGCAGTTCCGGGCTTCGCAGCGTCTGCCAGAAGGCGGTGCCGATGCCATAGGCGGTGACCAGGTCGGCCTTGGCGCGCAGCACGGCTTTGAGGCGGCCGGCCTGTTTATAGATATCGATTTCGCGCACCAGAAACAGCGGTGACTGGTAATGGCCGGGATTGCGTTCGACGAAGGCCTGCAGGGTCTCGGCGGCATCGTCGCTGCGGCCCTGGCCCAGGTATAGCTCGCCGAGGCGCTGGTAGACACTGGCGGCGTAGTCCAGCGGTGGCGCGTTGCGCGGGCCGTAGTCGTCGAAGAAGGCATTGACCGACTGCGCGCCCTGCAGGTAGGAGAAGGCCAGGCTGATGATGCGCAGGGTGTCGTCCAGCAGCTCGCGTTCGCTGCGCGAGAAGTCGGACAATTGACGGCCGTTGGCGAAGCTGCGATCCAGCACGCCGAAATAGGAGCGCAGCGAGCGCTGAGTATCGCCCTGCTTGAACACCGACCAACCGTGCTTGAACAGGGCACGGTCGTAGTAGGGGCTGGTGGCACCGAGGGCGATGATGCGCTGGTAGGACTTTTCCGCTTGGGTGAAATCACGGAAGGCGAAGTTGATCTCGGCACGACGGAACTCAATCTCGTCGCGGTTGCGTACATGCGGATATTCCTTCACCAGACGGTCGAGGGTGGCCAGGGTCTTGTCCAGCTCGCCGTTGAATTCGTAGGCGCGCGCCAGCTGGTAGAGCACGCGGTCATTGCCGGCGTAATCGGGGTATAGCTCCAGCAGACGTTTGTATTGCTGGATGGCACGGCTGACGTTTTCCTCGCCCTCCGCCTGATCTGTGTCCGTGGCGGCGGTGGCCGCGCTGTCATCGCCAGCCGCGGCGGGCTGCTGCTCTTCACGCTCCAGCTCCAGATCGGCCAGACGCTGCAGAGCGATGGCCTTGAGAGCATCGTTTTCGGTGCTCTTCGCCAGCGCTTCATAGCTCTGCTGCACATCGTGGCTGAGCATGGGCGGCAGGGCCGTGGGGGCAATCTGCGCGGCACGTTCTTCGAGGACGGCCAGGGTGGGGTCGTCATCGATAGGGCCGCGTGCACTGCAGGCGGCGAGCAGCAAGAACGGCAGGATCAGCAACAGGCGGCGCATTACGGGGCCTCCTGTGGCTCGGCGTCACCCGCCGGGGTGGTGGGCTGGGCAGCATTGGCCGGCGGGCTGTCACTGGCCTCGGCCGGCGCCTCCAGCCGGGTCTGGTGGGCCGCCAGATCCTGCAGATGGGCCAGCGAGAAGCGCGCCCGGTCAAGGTAGTCCACCAGGTTGTCGCGAAGATGGTCCAGCTCTTCGTCCACCTGTGCCTGCAGCAGCCGCTGCTGTTCGGCAAAAGTGGCATCCAGCGCCTGTTTCAATGCGCCGATACGCCCATGCATAACCTGGATGCGCTGGTCGAGGCCCTCAAAGCGTTGCGGGGCCAGGGTGCGCGCCTGCTGCAGGGAGTCCTGCTGGGCGAGGGTGGCCTCGAATTCTTTGTCCAGCGAGCGCAAGGCCTTTTGCACCTTCCAGCGCCGCGCGGCATAGGTGGTGCGAATGTCGTATTCCAACAGGCCCTTGAAGAAGCGGTACTGCTCACGGTAGCGCTCGATGCGGCGGTGATCCTGCAGGTGCCTCAGGCGGTCTTCGATGCCTTGCAGGCGCTCGATCTGTTTCTGTTCACCTTCCGTGGCCAGCGCCAGGGCGTCGTGATCGCTGTCGATATGCTGTAATTCCTGGGCGTAAATGTCGCGGCTTGCGCTGATATCCTCGATGCGCGCCAGGGTCTCGTCCGGGGTGAGACGTTCAAGCTGGTCTTCGTAGGTCTGTCGTCGCAGGGCCAGCATATGGTCGTAGGCGGGCATATCGCCCTCCCAGCGCGCCAGTTTGCTGCGCAGGAAATTGAGGTCGCGCAGGTTCTTGATAGCCTCGTGGAAGCCGTGGCCGGCCATCAGGGTCGGCAGGTAACGGGCCTCGGGGGTGTCCGGTAGCAGCTCGGCCTCCCAGAACCAGCCCATTTCGCTGCCGTCCACCTGCTTCAGCAGGTCATCCCACAGACGACCCTGACTGACGGCGGCACGGGTGGCGTCCAGGGCCTTCAGCTCCTTCTGGTAGATGTCGATGGCGTCACGGTAGGAATTCATCGCTTGCGGGTAGGCCTGCAGCAGTTCCTGCGCATAGCCCTTGGCGAGCAGGGATTCGAACACCGCGACATCAACACGGTCACGCCGGCTCAGCTCGGTCCACGGCAGCAGGGCCTGTTTGTATTGTTGCTGTTCCAGCGCCACCCAGCCCATGCCCAGGAGGGCCTTGTTGGAGAACGGCCCGTTGAGGCGCACGCGGCGCAGGAAGTGCCGGGCACGGGTGGGATCCTGTTTGAGCACGCGGTAGCCCAGCGCCAGATTGGCCCTGTCGCGCAGGGCTTTGAGGTATTCGTCGCCGCTACGCAGCTGGCCGACCTTGTCCAGCAGATTCATGCCCTCTTCCACCTGTCCCGCACGCACCAGGGCGACGCCGAGATTGAAGCGGGCGAACCAGGCCTGGTCCTCGTCGCCGTCATCGGCCAGTTCGGCGAGAGATTCAGCGGCCTCGGCGTACTTTTCACGCGCCATCAGCAGGTTGGCCTTAAGGGTCTGCAGCTCCTCGTTGAGAGCAGGGTCGAGGTGCTTACCGACCTGCCACAGGGCGACGTCGGCCTCTTCGTAGAGCCCCTTGTAGTAGCGAATCTTGCCCAGGTAGAACCAGGCGCGGTCGTGCACCTCGGGGCTGTTCTTTTCGTCCAGCAACACCATGAACAGGCGCTCGGCGTCGTCGTGCAGTCCGTAGGAGAGGTAGATGCCACCCAGTAGCAGCTGTGCCTCGGCGTCGTGGTGCTGGAGCAGTTCACGCTCGCGCGCGGTGAGCAAATGCACGGCGGCGGAATAGTAGTTCTGCTGGTAGAACTGGTACAGAGCCTCACCGTAGTAGAGGTCACGCACCACCTGCGGCTCGTCGCCGGCGTGGCTTTGTGCAGGCGGCAGCAGTCCGGCGCCGAGCAGGGCGGCGCCGAGCAGCAGGTTTGGCAGCAAAGAGCTGGCGGTGGATTTCAGGATACTAAACATAGCGATGGGCAAGATATTGTTTCGATCCTATTCCCATTCCCGGACGACGAATTCCGGCTGTAGCTTGGAGGTGACGTCGCGGATCTTCAGTTCCATGAATTTGGCCGCCGCACTCTTCTTGAATTTGACCGTGGTGGCACGGCGGTAGTCACGGTTGTTGGGGCCGGGGCCGGTGAAGGTGGCGATGAGTTCATGCTCGCCGCTTTTGACGTTGCCCAGCCACAGGCGCTGCACGCCGCCGCGTTGTAGAGCATCCAGTTCACGTTTGGTGTAGAGGTGGTTGGCGACCTCTTTGTCATCGATTTTCAGTTGCACCGAGTCGAGACGGAAATAGTTACCCACGTCGATGGAGAGGAACACCGCCAGCTGGGTGTTGGAGGGGAACAGTAGCTCTTCTTCGAGGATGAACAGGTCTCGGTTGAGGGCTTTGGCCTGCTTTTTCAGATCCTGCACGCGGGCGTCGAGACTGCGTTTCTTTTCCACGGCGGGAGCGGGTTGGACGGCTGTAGTCTGGGCGGGCGTGGCTTCGGTCTCTGCCGGGGCGGACTCCGAGGGGGGGGGTACTGCCGTCGTTTCGGCGGCTGGGGGCTGCGCTGACGGTGTGCCGGCCGGGGCCTCTGCCGCGGGAACGGATGTGCTGGTCGGCGTACCGTCGGTACTGGCTCCGATGGGCGCCGCGGTGGCCGGCAGGCCGACGGACAGCATCAGCAGCACCATCAATGTGAGGCGGCTCAGTCCCTGTCGCAGGCGTGCCAGGGAAAATGGGGAGTGGTACGTGGTAGACATGATGGATTCCTTGCTCAATACCAGATCGAGACGAATAGGCGCAGGACATAGGCGGAGAAGCTGTACAGGGGTTCGGTACCCGGGGTGAACCCTTCCGCACGCAGATCACGGAAGTCCTGATAGTTGAACTGCATATAGTTGTATTTGACGTTCAAGCTGCCCTTGTCGATAAAACCCCAGCCCTGACGGGCAAAGTGGTAGCTGGCGCCGAGACCGAGGCCGTGACTGTAATAGGTGCTCAGCTCCTTGTCGCGGGCAAGATAGTTCTGCGCGTCTTTGCGCAGGAACAGATCGCTGTAGAAATCGGCGCGGCTCTGGGTGTAGTAGCGATAGCTGGCTTCCAGCGTCCAGGCCTTGCCCAGCGGGTGGACGTAGCCGACTTCACCAATCATGGCATTGATGCCCCAGGTATCGATAAAGCCACGTACCTCACCGTGCACGGCGGCGCGATAGGGCAGGTAGTACAGTGCCTTGAGGCCCAGGGCGTGGCTGGTGCGGGTATTGGGGTACTGCTCTGCCTGGAACTGATAACCGCCGCTGCCGTCAAGATAGCGCACCGAGCGATAGGGGTTGTTGAGATAGCCCTCGTCGGTGATCAGCTCGTAATTGAGGTCGATGAGCGAATTCTTGCTCAATACCTGTGACAGCCCCAAACGGAATCGTTGGCGATTGGCCTTCTCTTCAAAGTCGGGGTCAATGTTACCGGCTTTGTCGGCACGTCGGCGGATAGTGTCCCAGCCCTGGCCATAGCCCAGACTGACGGTGGTCAGATCGCCAAACATGGCGTGACTGATGCCAAAAGTGGCCGAGTTGGCACTGAAGTCGCTTTCTTCACTGTTGGTGAAAGAGAGGTTGAAGAGGGTTTTTTCATACAAAAAGGTACTGCCCGCGGTCTTTTCTTCGCGATACTCGGTGTACGGGCTGGCGGTGGTGACCACGTCGATGGAGGCACTGGAAATGGAGTCCACGTAATAGTTACCGAACAGTGAGCTGTACTTGCCCAACTGCTTGCGCACAAGGATCGAGGGGCCGCTGACGTCCAGGCCGCCGCCGGAATAGGCGTGGTAGAGGGCATCGGCACGGTCTTCCGGCAGCACCGCCGCGGTCAGCGGCAGACAAAAACCCAGTACACCCGCCACCAGCAGGCCCCAACGGAAACCGTTGCGGGTATCAGTTGCAGCCGCAGCCACCGCCACCCCCTCCTTCGGCGCCACGCGCACCCTCGCGTGCCTCGTAGACGTGATTGACGTAGCTGTCGGCCACCGGGTCGCGTGAGAAGCTCATGATGGGATCGGCCAGATTGGCGCGCTCATAGGGCTTGACCCACGGTTCGATGCCGCTGCAGCCCGCCAGCGTTCCGGCCACCAGGATGAGCAACAGCGCAATACATAGAGATGGGTGCAATGCACGTTTCATTCGCGGATCAGTTCCTTGACCTGTTTGCGGTAGTCGTCTTCATAGCCCGGCAGGTAGCCCTTGTGCACGAAGCGCACGGTGCCGTCGCGGTCGAGGATCACGGTGGTGGGCATGGCGATGACGTTGTAGAGCTTGCTCACCGTATTGCGGGTATCGAACAGCACCGGGAAGGTGACCGGGATCTCCTTGAGCATATCCAGCGCGGCGCTGGAGTCCTCTTCCACGTTGACGCCCAGCAGGGTAAAGCCGAGGTCGGCATAGCGGTCGTGGAGTTCTTCCAGCAGCGGCATTTCCTGCCGGCAGGGGGCGCACCAGGAGGCCCAGAAGTTGACCATCACCACCTCGCCGCGCAGCTCGCTGAGCTT
>CAZTPE010000147.1:0-6615 GCA_964614545.1 uncultured Ectothiorhodospiraceae bacterium | reverse complement strand
GGGCACGACTTCCGCCCCGAATATCAGCGCCTGTCGGTGCTGCACGAGCGTTTTCCGACGGTGCCGCGCATCGCGCTCACCGCCACCGCCGATGCGCGCACCCGCGAGGAGATTATCCAGCAGCTGCAATTGCAGCAGGCGGCGGTGTTCGTCAACAGTTTCGACCGCCCCAACATCCACTACGCCATCAGCGAGGGCGCCAATCCGCGTGAGCAGCTGTGGCGCTTCCTCGAACGCGAACATGCGGAGGATGCCGGTATCATTTATTGCCTGTCGCGCAAGAAGGTGGAAGCCACCGCTGAATGGCTGACCGCCAAGGGGCGTACCGCGTTGCCCTATCACGCCGGCCTGCCCGCCGATCTGCGTCAAGCGCACCAGCAGCGATTCCTGCGCGAAGAGGGGGTGATCGTGGTTGCCACCATCGCCTTCGGCATGGGGATCGACAAACCGGACGTGCGCTTTGTCGCCCATCTCAACCTACCCAAGAGCATCGAGGCCTATTATCAGGAGACCGGTCGCGCCTGGCGCGACGGCCTGCCTGCCAATGCATGGATGGCCTATGGCCTGCAGGACATCATCACCCTGCGGCAAATGGTGCTGGGGGGCGAGGGCGCAGAGCAATACAAACGCGTCGCCAACAACAAGCTGGAGGCCATGCTCGGCCTGTGCGAACTTATTGCCTGCCGTCGCCAGGCCCTGCTGGGCTATTTCGGTGAAACGCTGGATGAGCCCTGTGGCAACTGCGACAACTGCCGCACCCCGCCGCAGACCTGGGACGGCACCGAGACGGCGCAGAAGGCCCTGTCGTGTGTCTATCGCTGCGGGCAGCGTTTCGGCGTGGCCTATCTGGTGGACGTGTTGCTGGGCAAGGCCGACGAACGTATCCAGCGTAACGGCCACGACCGTATCAGCACCTTTGGCATCGGCGAGGGCCTGCGTGGCCCCGAGTGGCGCGGGGTGTTTCGTCAGCTGCTGGCGCAGGGTTATCTACAGACCGACCTCGACGGTTACGGCACCCTGCGTCTGACCGAGAAATGTCGCCCGGTACTGCGTGGCGAGACCACGGTGCAGTTACGCCGCCAGCGTAAGCCGGAGAAGGTGAAGAAGCCACGCGCCGCACCGGCGGTGGATCTCGATCCGCTGGATCAGCCGCTGTACGAGGCCCTGCGCGAGCGCCGCACCAGTCTGGCCCAGGAACAGGGCGTACCGCCTTACGTTATTTTTCACGACAGCACCCTGCGCGAAATGGCTGCCCTGCGGCCGCAGAACCTGCGTGAACTGCATGCCGTCAGTGGTGTTGGTGAGCAGAAGCTGGAGCGCTATGGGGAGATTTTTCTGGCCGTGATTCAGGATAGTGCTCTTGCCATGGAATAAGGCGGGATACACGGAAACTTGCGGTGATTAGTGATTCCAAAATAGGGTGATAAAACCCGTGCTGATCAGCAGACACAGCGGTGCATAAAACCGCCGGTCAAGGCGGGCAAAGGGTTGCGTGCGCGCACTCAGTGGGCCAACGGTGAGATAACTGGAAAAACCGCGCAGGCCGAATATGATTGCCAGGACAAGCAGACTCGCGGACTGCATCCATGCCGGCAAGGGCAGGGTGACAAGCTGCGCTCCCCAGAGGGCAAAAACGCCCGCACCGGCAATACCGGCGGCAACCATGAGGGTCAGTCCAGTGCCGGGCAGTTTCGACATGCCCGGCTCGCCAATCACGGTATTTATCAACGTCTGCTCATCCTTGGCGGGCCAGAGAACACCAAAGGCCCAGGCGACATGCAACAGCGCTGCCGCAAAGAGGGCACTGAATATCAGTAGTGCGATAACCGTCATGATCATTTCTCGACCTGTTCAGTGGGAGCGAAAGCGGCCATACTCGACCGTATGTTAGGATGGTTGTCCGGGTAAATCAATACGGTAGCGTATGGTGATGAGATGGCCAGAAGAAAAACAACAAAAACCGCATTAACGCCGGATGATTGGGTGAAGGCGGGTTTTCGCGCCCTGTCTGCGGGCGGGCCGCAGGCCATAAAAGTGGAAGCGATAGCCAAAGCCTTGCAGGTGAGCAAGGGCTCTTTCTACTGGCACTTCAAAGACGTTTCCGCCCTGAAGGTCGAAATGCTGCGGCACTGGCTGCAAGTCGCCACTCATGATGTTATTTCTGATGTTGCTGATGGGCCGGGGCCAGAAGAGCAGTTGAGGCAACTGGTCTATATTGCAACAAGTGAAAAAAGTGAACCCTATGGCGGGGCGCAAGCGGAGGCCGCCATTCGCGATTGGGCGCGGTACGATAAAAATGTGGCTGAGGCGCTGGAAAGGGTGGACGCAATACGCCGGCAATTTCTCAGGGTGTTGTTTGAAAAAAGCGGGGTTCCCCCGGCGCAATGCGTCTCTTACGCAAACATTCTATACGCGGCGCTCATCGGGCTTGAACAGCTTTCCCGCACGGGTGTGCTTGAGCGGAAAAATGACCTGTCCGCCTTGCTGGTGTTGTTACTGCGTGATTCTGAAAAGAGATAGAGCCCCCGTGCCAGGGGTATAAGGGCGTTTTTCCTCACACCAAAGCCGGTGGGTTCCTTTACCTTCGGTGGGATGTGGCGCTGAGCGCCACAGGATATGTGACACTGCAGAGCGGTGTCACAAGAAGCCCGTCAATATCACATTGAAAGAGTACTAAGGGGTGTCCTTTTTCTCGGGCGCCTGCGTCTGCGAACTGGCCAGACCGAGTAACAGTCCCGCCTCGCGCCACAGGGTGATGCGCAGGCCGTCGATCAGTTGTTCGCCCTGTTGGATGCCGCTCAGCATTTTGTTGAGGGGGGCCTGATACAGGGTGTACAGGTTGCCGGCACGATCCTGGAGCTTGAGTTGTAGCGCCAGCTGCCCTTGGATGGAGCAGTAGCGGCCACCAAGCAGGCGGTACTCGCCCGATGCCAGGCGCTTTGATATCACGCCGGAAAAGTCGAGCTTGTCCATCAGTCGGTTCAGCTCGCGGTAATCCCCGGTGGGGAATTCAATGGCCAGGTGTTTGTTGTGATTAACGGCAATCTCTTTGGCGACCAGCCAGCTGAAGTCGGCGTTGTGGTTTGGCTGCAGCAGGAAGACGCCGCTGCCGAGCAGTACCAGCAACAGTGAGGCGGCGACCGCCAGATACACCGGAGTGGTGCGACGTGTCTTCGCCGCCGGCGGGCTTTCCGGCGATGGCGACTCGGCGGCCTGGGTGGATTCGGCCAGCGCGGCCAGGCGGTCGAGACACTGTGCCGACGGTTTTTTGTCCGTGTAGTAGCGCCGCAGATGTTCGTCCAGACGTTGCTCAGGCACGTTCGGCCTCCTGATTTCGTCGGCTCAACTGGCGGCGTAATTTCCCCCGGCTGCGGTGAATAAGGCTGAGTATGGTGCTGCGTGGGTGGCCGGTGAGTTCGGCGATTTCCTGCGCCGTGTAGCCTTCGACATCGGCCAGCAGCAGGGCCTCGCGCTCCATGGGGCGGAGCGTGGTCAGGGCCTGCTGTAGGCCGCTGTCATCGCAGTTGAAGAGATCACCGGCGCGAGGATCGGGGATATTGTCGACATGGTTTTCGCCCTCTTCATCGAGGGATTCGAACACCAGCAATTGCTCACGGCGGCAGCCGTCGATAAAGCGGCTGCGGATGGCAGCGAACAAATAGCGACGCCGGCGGGGGCCGCCGGCGCTGAGCAGAGAGACCCAGCCGTCCTGTAACAGGTCTTCGGCGCGGGCCGTATCGTGCGTGAGGGAGTAGGCGTAGCGGAAACCGCGCAGCAGCAACTCCCTCACGTCACTCGGAGAAGGGGACATCAGTCCTCCAGATGATATTTCCGTTTTTTGCCATCGACCTTATGCATGATGGCCTGTGTCGCGACCAGTTTACCGTTGCGTGGCAGTACCAGGAAGTCCATATCCACCTTGTTGCCCTTGGGGTCGACAAAGTCGGCACAGCTCACGTAGTAATCACCCTTCTTGACGATGCCATCGTGCAGCTTGACGAGCTTCAGGTCGTAGACCTGGTTTTTCAGTTGGTCGTAAAACTTGAACGTGCCGTCGACGGTGCGTTGCTGGATCATCTCGTTCATGGCCGAGTTGACGTTGCTGCGCAGGTCGCCCTTGATGGAAGGGTCATCGGCGGCCAGGGCGCTGCCACTGGCGAGAACCGCGATGATCAGGCTGCCCTGGAGTAAACGGCGTAAGCTCTTCGTGCTGTGTAGACGCATTCTTCTTTCCCTCCTGAGGGATGAGCAAGTTTGGTGAGGTGCCTTTGAGGCACGTTGGTAAGGTGGATTGTTCCGCCTTACTACAGAGAACGAGCGGTGGTGCCGTTTGATTGCAGGTATTTGACGATAGATGCTTGATTGCAGGCCATGCTGAAGGGGGGGTGGATATTGTTTTTCCGTGATTCATCCACATCTCTTTGGAAATGCAGGGGCTGCTGTCGATAATACGTCAACAGACCCTAAGAAGGAGCTGGTCATGCTCGAGCACCGCTATCATCGCCGTGTACCCTTTACATTGGACGTGATTTTACGCACCCGCCGTGGGGAGACGATGGCCTGCCGGGTAAAGGACGTCGGCAATGACGGCATTGGGTTGGATTGTGATGACATGGCCCTGCGGGAGGGTGCCATTGTCGAGGTGGAGGTTCCTGCTTCGGCAATGGGGCGGGAACACTGTTCCCTGCGCAGCTTTGTCGTGCATGCCGGAAACGGCCGGGTGGGTCTGATGTGGTTGGATGGTGAGTCCGTCCCGGCTTGTCTGCAACCGGTATAGTCGGGTGCTGCCGGGAAGGTTGCTGGGGCGGTTCCACGCCTTTGAATATTAGAATTTACTAATATTCTGCCATCTGCTATCTTTATGTGCTGATAAATTCATGTATTTTCCGCCGTATGGCCGACGTTTGAACAAGGAGATTTCACCATGACCCGATCTAGCACGATGGCATCCCTGCCGTGGTTGGTCGTTGTTTCCGCCCTGAGTGTCTTTGCGGACGCTGTCCACGCCGCCGATCTGCCTTTCGAGACGGCGACGGTGAGCGAACGGTCGGTGGCCGAGGTGTATGTGGCGGATGCGGTCATCGAGGCCGTGAACCGGGCGACGATTGCTTCCGAGACCAGCGGTCGCATCAAGAAAATCTACGTTGACGTGGACGACGAGGTGACCAAGGGCGATGTGCTGCTGCGCTTCAGCGACAAAGAGCAGCGTGCGCGTTTGGCCCAGGCCGAGGCCAAACAGCGTGAGGCGGAGGCGCGCCTGCGTGAGGCCGAGGTGGAATACGAGCGGGTGAAGAAGGTGTTCGCCAAGAAGCTGGTGTCACAGGCTGCACTGGACAAGGCCAGCGCCAATCTCAAGGCGATCCGCCAGCGCGTCAGTGCCGCCCGTGCCAGCGTCAAGCAGGCCCGTGAACAACTCAACTACACCGTGGTACGCGCGCCCTATGCCGGTATCGTGGTGGAGCGCCACGTCGAGGTGGGCGAAATGGCCCGTCCCGGCACGCCGCTGATGACGGGTTTTTCGCTGGAGAGCCTGCGCGCCAGCGCCAGCGTGCCGCAGAATGTGATGAGTGCGGTCCGCAAGATCCGCAAGGCCCGCATTTCCCTGCGTGACCCGCTGCAGCCGGGCAAGCGCATTGCCGAGGTAGCGGCGCAGAAGGTTACGGTATATCCCTACGCCGACGAAAAAACCCATGACTTCAAGGTGCGCCTGCAGCTGCCGAAAAACCACGCGATCTACTACCCCGGCATGTTCGTCAAGGCGGCCTTCGATGTGGGCAGCGTGCAGAAGCTGCTGGTGCCGGTACAGGCCGTGGTGCATCGCAGTGAGGTGACGGCGGTGTATGTGGTGGATGAAAACGACCGTGTGAGTTTCCGCCAGGTGCGCGTGGGTGGCCGACGCATCAAGGGTGACCAGCTGGAAGCGTTGGCCGGTCTGACGGCCGGTGAACGGGTGGCGCTGGACCCGGTGTACGCCGGCGTGGTGCTGAAGGAGCAGCGTGCTGATCGTGTGCAGGGAGGCAAGCCGTGAGCGAAAAAATGGGTATCTCCGGGCGCATCGCCAAGGCCTTTCTGACCACCGAGATCACCCCGCTGCTGGCCATCCTCGGCCTGTTGCTGGGCGCCTTCGCGGTAATGGTGACACCGCGCGAGGAAGAGCCGCAGATCAACGTCACCTTTGCCAACGTGTTCGTGGCCTTTCCCGGGGCGTCGAGCACCGAGGTGGAGCACCTGGTGAGCACGCCGGCGGAGCAGATTTTGTCGGAGATCGACGGCATCAAGCACGTCTACTCCGTGTCCATGCCGGGCAAGGCGGTGCTGACGGTGCAGTTCAAGGTGGGCGAGGACCGCACCCAGGCCATCGTGCGCCTCTACAACGCCATCTATTCCAACCAGGACTGGCTGCCGCCGGGACTGGGCGTGGCGCAGCCCATCATCAAGCCCATGGGCATCGACGACGTGCCCATCGCCACCCTGACCCTGTGGAGCGAGGACGAGAAGGTCGGCGCGCTGGAACTGCAGCAGGTGGCGCACGCCATCGAGGCCGAGCTGAAGCGCGTGCCCGGCACGCGTGACATCTACACTATCGGCGGCACCGACCGCGTGGTGCACGTGCTG
>CAZTPE010000146.1:0-6655 GCA_964614545.1 uncultured Ectothiorhodospiraceae bacterium | reverse complement strand
GACAAGAATCGGGATACGACTCATGGATCGCATGCTTTACGTTGCCATGTCGGGTGCCAAGCAGACTGCACTGGCACAGGCGGTTAACAGTAATAATCTGGCCAATGCCAATACCACCGGGTTTCGTGAAGATCTGGCGGCCTTTCGCAGTATGCCTGTATTTGGGCCGGGCTCTCCCACCCGGGTCTATGCCATGACCGAGAACCCGGGCGTCAATCTTGAAAGTGGCGCCATTCAGGCCACCGGGCGTGATCTTGATATGGCGATTCAGGGCAATGGATGGCTTGCCGTGCAGGCGCCCGACGGGCAGGAGGCCTACACCCGTGCCGGCAATCTGCGTATCGAGTCCGGTGGTCTCCTGGTCACAGGAAGTGGTTACCCGGTGATGGGAAACCGTGGACCGATAGCGGTTCCGCAGGCGGAATCACTGGAAATCGGTGTCGACGGCACCATCACTATCCGTGGCATTGGCGAGTTTGCCAATTCACTCACAGTGGTTGATCGCATCAAGCTGGTCAATCCGGACGGGGCGGAGCTGATAAAAGGCAAGGATGGCCTGATGCGCTTGAAGGATGGTTTTGCAGCCGATGCCGACGCCTCGGTGCGGCTGGCCTCCGGTGCGCTGGAAACCAGTAATGTCAATACGGTGGATGCCATGGTCAATATGATTGCCCTGGCCCGCCAGTATGAGGCGCAGGTAAAAATGATGAAGGCGGCGGGTGAGATGGCCTCCAAGTCCAATGAATTGCTGAGTCTGAGCTGAGTTCTCCGTCAATATAACTAGCCACGACATGAAGCATAACCCGACAGATTTTTAGCGAGGTAGACACAATGAATTCGGCACTATGGATAGCAAAAACCGGACTGGATGCACAGCAGACGCGCCTGTCGGTGATTTCCAATAATCTGGCCAATGCCAATACCACCGCCTACAAACGCAGCCGGGCAGTGTTTGAAGACCTGCTGTATCAAAATGTGCGCCAGGTCGGTTCACAGTCCACGGAAAATACCAAACTGCCTTCCGGCCTGATGCTGGGCACCGGCGTGCGAACCGTGGCGACGGAAAAAAACCATGCTCAGGGCAATATGATACAGACGGAAAACAATCTCGATGTCGCGATTCAGGGACGGGGTTATTTTCAGATCCTGCAACCGGATGGCTCACTGGCCTACACCCGTGACGGTTCATTCCAGGTTAATGACGTTGGAGAACTGGTCACCGCCGGCGGCTATCAGGTGCAGCCGGCCATCACGATTCCCAACAATGCACAGAGCATTGCCATCGGTTCGGATGGTGTGGTGTCCGTCATGGTGCCGGGCAGCGCGGCGCCGACGCAGATTGGCAGTATCCAGCTGGCTGACTTCCAAAATCCTACTGGCCTGCAGCCCATGGGTGAAAATCTCTACAACGAAACGGCCGCCAGTGGCTCACCCCAGAATGGTACGCCAGGCCTCAATGGCCTGGGCAGTGTGGTGCAGGGGGCGCTGGAATCGTCCAACGTCAATGCGGTGAAGGAGATGGTGGAGTTGATCGAAACACAGCGTGCCTACGAGATGAACTCCAAGGCTATCTCCACGGCGGATCAGATGCTGCAGTACCTGAACAATAATTTATAACCGCCACCTATAACAATCCCCTATAACAATCCCCTATAACAACACATGAAACGACAAACTGGCCGAGGCCGATATGAATAAGCATCCCGTCTTCGTCACTCCGCTGCTGGGGGTCCTGCTGCTGTTGGCCGGTTGTGCCACGCCGGTTCACGAGCCGGTCAGCGATCCGCGTTTTTCGGCCGTGCGTCCGGTGATGTCGATGCCTATTCCCATCAACGATGGCGCTATTTATAAGGCCGGTTTCGAACGTACCCTGTTCGAGGATTCCACCGCCCATCGTGTCGGTGATGTGTTGACGATTGTTTTACAGGAAAAGACCAACGCCAGTAAAAAGGCCAGCACCTCCACAAAAAAGGATGCCGCTATCGATCTTTCCGCCCCGACGGTTTTTGGTGCACCGGTACGCTATGCCGGCAAGGATATTCTCAGTGCCTCGGTTGCCGCCAAACGTGACTTTGGCGGAGAAGGCGACAGCACTCAGAGCAACAGTCTGACCGGTAGCATTACCGTGACTGTGGCTGAAGTGTTCCCCAACGGTAACCTGTTGGTGAGGGGTGAAAAATTGTTGACCCTGAATCAGGGATCGGAACATGTACGGATTTCCGGCATTATCCGCCAGGTCGATATTCGTCCGGACAATACCGTTAATTCATCGCAGGTGGCCGATGCGCGCATTGTCTATGGTGGCCAGGGCGTGCTGGCCGAAGCCAATGGCAAGGGCTGGATGCAGCGTGTATTCGATGGTCCCTGGTGGCCGTTCTAACGGGAGATAGGCCTATGAAAAGTCATCTGAATATGTGTAGAGCACTGATTGCCGGTCTGATACTGACGTTGATAGGGTTGCCCGGAATGGTGCAGGCCGAACGTATCAAGGATCTGGCGCAGATTGCCGGCGTACGCAGCAACCAGTTGGTGGGTTACGGTCTGGTGGTGGGTTTGAGTGGTACCGGTGACCAGACCACACAGACGCCGTTCACCCTGCAAAGCATGAAAAACATGCTCAACCAGTTTGGTATTAATGTGCCTGCAAATGTTAACCCGCAGTTGAAGAATGTCGCGGCGGTGACCCTGCATGCGGATCTGCCCGCGTTTGCCAAGCCGGGGCAGACCATCGATGTCACCGTATCTTCTATTGGTAATGCCAAAAGCCTGCGCGGTGGCAGTTTGTTGATGGCGCCATTGAAGGGCGCGGATGGCAAGGTCTATGCGTTGGCGCAAGGTAACCTGGTAGTCGGTGGCTTTGGTGTTGAGGCCGATGGCTCCAGCATTACCATGAATGTGCCCAATGTCGGGCGTGTTCCCAACGGTGCGACCGTTGAACGTGGCGTGGTGTCGTCATTCGCTAACGGTAATTCGCTGATCTTTAATCTGAACACGCCCGATTTTACCACGGCAAATCGCATTTCCATGGCCATTAATCAACATGTCGGGCCGGAGACGGCCCATGCCCTGGATGGCGCCTCTGTTCGGGTTTCCGCACCTCGTGACATGGGGCAGCGGGTGGCCTTCATGTCGCTGCTGGAAAATATTGAAGTCTCGCCGGGGGAGGCGGCGGCGAAAATTGTCGTCAACTCACGCACCGGTACCGTCATTATCGGTAAGAATGTGCGGGTTTCCCCGGCTGCGGTGACACATGGCGGCCTGATGGTGACCATCAGCGCCCGTCCGGAAGTGAGTCAGCCGCCGCCCGGTGGCGTGTTGACCGGTGGTGCCGGGCAAACCGTTGTCGTGCCGCGCACAGAGATCAACGTGCAGCAGGCGGACAGCCGTATGTTCAAATTTGCACCGGGTGTCTCGTTGGATGAAATCGTTCGCGCAGTCAATGAAGTCGGTGCCGCCCCGGGGGATCTGGTGGCGATACTGGAGGCGCTCAAGGCCGCGGGTGCACTGAGCGCCAGGCTGATCGTGATATGACCTCGTCACTTTCATCGGCCTCGCTGTATACGGACCTGCAAAGCCTGGAGGGCGTACGCCGTCGTGCGGACAGTAACCCGGAGGAAACCCTGCGTTTTGCCGCACAGCAGTTTGAAGCCCTGTTTTTACAGATGATGCTGAAGAGTGCGCGTGATGCCAAGCTGGATGACGGTCTGTTCGACAGTGAGCAGACGGATTTTTATCAGGATCTGCACGACAAACAGATGGCCATCAATCTGGCCCAGGGGCAGGGCATTGGCATTGCTGAGCTGCTGGTGCAGCAGCTACGGCAAGATCAGGGTCAGAGCAAGGACATGGAGGGCGTCTCCGAACAGGCCGCGGCGGTGGATCGCATTCGCACGCTGCGTGATTATCTGGATGCCCGCCTGCCATCGACTCCCCAAGTTGCGGCCGTATCGCCGGCGATAGCCCCTGAGCCTGTTGGGCAGACAACCGTGTTGGCTACGCCGGAAGACTTCGTCAAGACACTCTGGCCGCAGGCCCGTCAGGCGGCCGATAAGCTGGGCGTGGATCCCGCGGTGCTGCTGGCCCAGGCGGCGCTGGAAACCGGCTGGGGGCGTTCCGTGTCCCGGCATGCCGATGGTCGCAGCAGTCACAACCTGTTCAACATCAAGGCGGATGCCCGCTGGGATGGTGAGCGGGTCAGTGTTGAGACACAGGAGTTCCGCAATGGCGCCTTTGGCCGTGAGCAGGCGCAATTCCGCGCCTATGATTCCTTCGCCGACAGTTTTGACGATTATGTGAATTTCCTGCAGAACAGCACTCGCTATCGCCCGGCGCTGGCCTCGGTTGCGGATGGCCAGCGCTTCGTCACTGAGTTGGCGCGGGCCGGCTATGCGACAGATCCGAATTATGCCGAAAAGATCATCGGCATCATCGATGGCGAGCCCATGGCGCGTTCCCTGTCGGCCATCGCAGCGGAGCGGGATTCCTTTAACGAATTTTAAAGGATTTGTGACAACGGTCGCTAAATCAATCACGGGCAGCTCTGTTTAGGAGCGCCTGTCAGCGCCTCCAGCGCTGGCCACGGCGGCCGGGCGGGGTGCGGAGTGTAACCATGGCAGACTTACTCAATACAGCGATTTCCGGTCTTACGGCCTACCAGCGCAACCTGGCGGTGGTCGGCAACAATATCACCAACGTCAATACCGAAGGCTATAGCCGGCAGAGTGCCGAGCTGGTGTCGCGTGCACCCACGCCCAGTGGTTCGGGGTTTGTGGGCAACGGTGTCGAAGTCAGCACCGTGCGCCGGATCTATGACCAGTTTCTGGGCAGCCAGGTGACCAGTCGCACCTCTTCCTTTCAGCAGATGAATACCCTGTATAATCTGGCGGCGCGGGTCGACAATTCCCTGGCCGGTGAGTCCTCCAGCCTGAGCCCGTCGATTCAGGCCTTTTTCAATGCGGTGCAGGATGTTTCCAACAACCCGACCGCTATTCCCAGCCGTGAAGTCATGATCTCGGAGGCCACCACGCTGGCCTATCGTTTTCAGTCGCTGAACCAGGAATTCGACAGCCTGCGCGACCAGGTCAACATGCAGATGGAGATGTTTACCTCGGAGGTCAACAGCATTGCCGGCTCGATTGCGGAACTGAATCAGGACATTGCGATCGCCCGCGCGAGCGCCTCCGGGCAGCCACCCAATGACCTGCTGGACCAGCGCGACCGGCAGATCAACCGTCTCGCTGAACTGGTGTCGGTCAATCGGGTAGAGGCGGACGATGGCTCAACCAATATCTTCATCGGCAGCGGTCAGGCGCTGGTGCTGGGCAGCGAAGCTGCGAGCCTGAGCACCACCCGAGGCAATTTTGATCCCAGCCAGCGGGAGATCGTTTTTACCAGCCGCACCACGAGTATTCCCATCGGCAGCCAGCTGAATGGCGGGCAACTGGGTGGCTTGATGGACTTTCGCCGCAACGTGTTGGATCCGGCACAGGATGGCTTGGGCCGCATCGCCATTGGCATGGCCGCTACCTTTAATGCTCAGCACCAGCTGGGTGATGACCTGAACGGCAACCCCGGCGGCCTGTTTTTCGATGCCATCAACACCACCAGTCCAACCGTTTTCTCCAATGTCAATAATAACGCCGCCAGCGGCACGGTGGCGGTGACCATCAATGATTCCGGTCAGCTCAAGGCCTCGGAGTACCGCCTGAGCTATGATGGCGCGAATTTCTCTCTGCTGCGCCTGTCCGACAATACGGTGGTGGACAGCGGTTTCGGCACGGCGGGACTCCCGCGCACGGTGGCCGGCGAGGGGATCACCCTTGATCTGAGCGGCACGGTCGCCACCGGTGACAGCTTCCTGATTCGCCCGGTACGCTATGGTGCCCGCGATATGAATGTTGCCCTTGCCTCGGGGGCCGAGTTTGCCGCTGCCGCCAGCGGCAATGCCAGTGGCGACAACAGCAATGCCCTGGCCCTGGCCGGTTTGCAGACGCAGAAACAGTTGGGCAACGGCAGCGAAACCTACCAGTCGGCCTACGGCAAGGTGTTGGCCGATGTCGGGGTCAAGACCCGCGAGGCCAGGGTCAACAGCGAGGCGCAGCAGGCGCTGCTGGACAACGCCATTGAAGCGAACAGTGCCGTCTCGGGCGTGAACCTCGATGAAGAGGCCGCCGACCTGATCAAGTATCAGCAGGCCTATCAGGCCGCGGCCCAGTTGGTCAAAGTGGCCGACACCCTGTTCCAGACCCTGCTCAATGTGGCCAGCAGGTAATCGTGTAGGAGCGGGCCATGCCTGCGATGAAAGGCCACAATGGATGCTTGTAGGTTGGCGGTGAGCTTGCGAACCCCAACGTAACCGGCCATGTTGGGGTTCCTTCGTCACCACCAACCTATACATGGCGGAACGTGGCCACCTGTAGGAGCGGGCCATGCCCGCGATGAGACGTTACAAAAGAAAGGATCGTGGTATGCGTATTTCCACCGCACAGATGCAGTCCCAGGCCGTCCGCAGCATGATGGACCGGCAGACCGAGCTGAGCTACACCCAGCAGCAGGTGGCCACCGGCAAGCGCATCCTGTCGCCCTCGGACGATGTCATCGGCTCCACGCAGGTCATCGCCCTGCAGCAGAGCATCGATACTTCCGCGCAATATCA
>CAZTPE010000145.1:4466-6797 GCA_964614545.1 uncultured Ectothiorhodospiraceae bacterium | reverse complement strand
GCCCTGGCCGAAGACATCGGCTGCGGCGATATCACCGCACGTTTGATTCCGGCGGATGCCGAGGCCCATGGCCGGGTCATCGTCCGCGAGGCCGCCGTGCTCTGCGGCACGGCCTGGTTCGACGAGGTATTCCGCCAGCTCGATCGCCGTGTGCAGGTGGTGTGGCAGGCCCGCGATGGCGAACGACTGCGGCCCGGTCAAACCCTGTGTCAGCTGCGCGGCCCGGCGCGCAGCCTGCTCAGCGGCGAACGTGCGGCGCTGAATTTCCTGCAGACCCTCAGCGCCACCGCCACCCAGACACGCCGCTACGTCGACGCCATCAAAGGCACCGGCACCCGCCTGCTCGACACCCGCAAGACCCTGCCCGGCCTGCGCACGGCACAGAAATACGCTACCGCCTGCGGCGGTGCGCAGAACCATCGCATGGGCCTGTTCGACGCCTTTTTGATCAAAGAAAACCACATCCTCGCCGCCGGTGGCATCACGCAGGCCGTGGCCCGGGCGCGGAAAATCGCCCCCGGAAAATCGGTGGAAGTGGAAGTGGAAAACCTCGACGAACTGCGCCAGGCCCTGGACGCCGGTGCCGATACCGTGATGCTCGACAACATGGATCTCGCCACGATGCGCGAAGCTGTGACGCTCACCGCCGGGCGCGGCAAGCTGGAGGCCTCCGGCAACGTCAATCTCGATACCATCCACGCCATTGCCGGGACCGGCGTCGACTACATCTCCGTCGGCACCATCACCAAGGACGTGTATGCCGTGGATCTGTCCATGCGTCTGTTGGACTAGGAAAAACAGCCTTGTCCTGCGGGTTGCCCCCCAATAGCCGCAAATCCCCCGCCTGTGCTAAAGTGTCGAGCAAATTTTCGAGGGGACAATTCCAATGAAACGCATTTCCATCCTGGCGCTCAGCGCCGCCCTGCTCGCCCTGACCGCCTGCTCCGATTCCGACGACGCCAAGCCTGAGGCCGAGGCCCCCGCCGCCGCACCGACCCAACAGGCACCGGCCCAGCAATCCGCCGCACCGGCAGGTCACCAACTGAGCCCCGCCCAGCAACAGGCACTGGACGAAGCCAAGGACATGCCCAAGCAGGGCACCGTGCTGGAACTGTTGCACGCCGCCGGCTACACCTATATGAAGATCGACGTCGGCAGCGACGAGCCACTTTGGATCGCCGCCACCATGATGCGCGCACAACCCAACGACAAGGTGCAATGGAGTGACGCCGCCGTGATGCACAACTACACCAGCAAGAGTCTGCACCGCACTTTCGACAAGATCCTCTTCGTCTCCAGCGCCTCGATCGTCAATTAGGCGAAGCCGCAGGCCGAAAAGCAAGGGGAATGGGTTCACGCCCACTCCCCTTTTTTCATGCCCGCGTTTTCCGCGGCAAAAACCTTCCCAGCACCACCCGCTTGACTCTCCTTGCCGCGTCCTATAGTTGTAGGCAATAACTTGTCGTGAGGCGAAAAAGACCAGATCTATCGCTACGGCAAGGCGACCACCCATGACCAACATCGGCAAACGGGGGAAGGAAAGATGGCAGACCACACGCCAGGGAAAGAAGACGACGATAGCTGCAAGGATAGCGGCAGCTACATCAAATACGACCCCAAGGATGTTCGGCACTTTGGCGCACACTGCGTCATCGAGAAGGAGCTCGAATACATCCGCCGGCGCCGTGGCATACCAGAAAAAGAAACTGGCGGAGAGGGCAAGCTTGCCCTCTCCGGCCTCGCCCTCTCCGGCGGCGGCATCCGCTCCGCCAGTTTCTCGCTCGGCGTGATGCAGGCCCTGGCCCACAACGACTGGCTGAAAAAGTTCGACTATCTCTCCACCGTCTCCGGTGGCGGCTACATCGGCTCCTCCGTCAGCTGGCTGTTATCGCAACCCATGGATGCCGCCAAAACCGGCATCGCACGCTTTGGCCTCGACCGCAAGAGCTTCCCCTACGGCACCTATCCCATGAGCGGCTCAGACCCCGATCTGCGCCTCAAGGTCAAGTCGGGCGATACTCAGGCCACAGATGCAGACACCCCTCCCGGCCTTGGCCAAATCTACAAAGGCAAGCTGCTGCGCTACCTGCGCCAGCAGGCCAAATACCTCACCCCCGGCGACGGCATCAATGCCACGTCGTTGATAGCGGTAATCCTGCGTGGCGCGCTGGTCAGCCTGAGCGTCTACTTCGGCCTGTTGCTGGCCCTGTTCCTCGCCACAGCCTATCCGCTGCTGGCGTATACACCGGCCGATCTCGGCCTGCCTTTCAAAACCGATAATCTCGCCCTGTGGCTGGGACTGCTCTTCGGCGCCCTGTTCGTCGTGCTGTC
>CAZTPE010000145.1:0-4366 GCA_964614545.1 uncultured Ectothiorhodospiraceae bacterium | reverse complement strand
ATCTTCGCCTTCTTCAAGACCAGCAGCGGCAAAAAGGGCCGCATCCCCATGGGCCTGGTGGTGACCGTCGCCACTGCCGCGCTCTGGTTTGGGCTGCTGCTACTCGCCTATCACGTCGCCATCAGGCTATCGGCGGACGCCAGCGGCTCAAACATTGCTGCACTCATAGGCGGCATCGCGCTGGCGACCGCCGTCCTCGCCGGACTGCTTGGCTGGTGCGCCAACATCAACTACCTCGCCATCCACCGCTACTACCGCGATCGCCTGATGGAGCTCTTCATGCCTGACGCCGACAAGGCGCTGGACGGCAAGATAGCCACCCGCGCCGCCGCCAGCGCCGACAAGATGCCCATCCACGCCCTGTTCGACGCAAACACCGGCAAAGGCCTCGAGGCCAATCCCGCCCCCTACCACCTCATCAATACCAACGTCGTGCTGGAATCGTCCCACATCCCCAAATTCCGTGGCCGCGGCGGCGACAACTTCATCCTCTCGCCCTACTACTGCGGCAGCAACGCCACCGGCTGGTGTGAATCCAGGGACTTCATGGATGGCCGCATGACCCTGCCTACCGCCATGGCCATCTCCGGCGCCGCCGTCAATCCCAGCACCGGCATCGGCGGCCAGGGCGTCACCCGTCAGCCACTGCTCAGCATGCTCATGGGCCTGCTCAACATCCGCCTCGGCTACTGGGCGTCCAATCCCGATCCAAACCCCAAGAAAAAGGGGAACGCAAGGCCGCCCGGCAAACAGAAACCCCGGGGAGTACCCAACTTCCTGTTCCCCGGCCTGTGTGAAATATTCCTGCGCTCAAGGCTCAACGAAGAAGGTGATTTCGTCCAGCTGACCGATGGCGGCCACTTCGAAAATCTCGCCCTGTACGAACTCATCCGCCGTCGCACACGGCTCATTGTGCTATGCGATGGCGGTGCCGATCCCGACTATCAGTTCAGCGACTTCGCCAATGCTGTGGAAAAGGTGCGCATCGACTTCGGCACCCTCATCCTCGCTGACTGCGAAGACCTGCAGCCCCTGGTGCCGCGCAAAAAGGCCGGCGCAAAGGTCGCCGAGGACGACATCGAATGCGCCGAACGCGGCTACATCATGTGCACCATCATCTATCCCGACAACAGCCAGGGCCGCCTGCTCTACCTCAAGACCACCTTCTTCGAACAGCTGAGCGCCGACCTCTACGGCTACAAAAAGACCCATCCGCAATTCCCGGACGAGCCCACCAGCGACCAGTTCTTCGACGAAAAACAATTCGAGGCCTACCGCGAACTCGGCTTCCAGACCGCCTGGCGCATGATGCAGGACGACAGCATCCGCGACGACGCCTTCGTCCGCCCGCTATGGGCCAACAACTGAGGAATGTTTTTTACACAAAGGTGGGCACCGCCCGCAAGGAACGACCAGCGTTACTGGAAATAGAGGGCATTGACCGCCCTTACAGGAATACATCAATACAGAACCCTGTGGGAGCGGCTTCAGCCGCGAATAGAGCTAACTAATATTCGCGGCTGAAGCCGCTCCTACAAGCAACCATCGGCACAATACCGGCAACCATCAATCATCCGCCAACACCGTCACCACGACACGCCGTTGCCATGACGAACGCCAATGGGCATCAAAAAAAGTTTTCAGTCCACAATTTGCGCCAGCCGGCGCAGTCTGTGTATCAGTTCAGGCAAGCGCGCCTGACTGGCCGCATCACCGGGCAGATGCCCCGGCAAGGCCATTTGAAAGTCAGGTTCTGACAGCAAAGCATGCATTTCCTTCACCAGATAGTCGCCCAGTTCCGGATCTGTAGCCCGGACCTCATCGATCAGTTCCGGCCGGCCATCGATCACCGTAACCAGATCCTCAAGATCATGGCTGGCCAGATAATCCCGGTTGCCGCGTCCGTGAAATGCCTCCAGCTTTGACGCAACAAAAACCGGCGCAGTGATCAGACGAACCGACAGCGAATCCGAAAGACTGAATCGGGTCGCCGTCTCCACGGCCAACGGATACCAGCAATTGTGGAAACCGAGGATTCCGGCCCGCGAGGGCATCAGGTCGAGTATTACTCCGCCCAGAATCCAACGGCAAATAGGCGCTTCAGGCGAGATATCATGTTTAAAACCACGCCTCTCCAGCGCCCGTTCCATTGCATGGTAGTCGGCCGTCGTAAGCACCGGCGCCACCACATCAACGTCCAGGGTCTGGCGGATTGCAGTTGCCCGTGGTGCGGTCAACAACAGACCCGTGGCGCAACCACCCACCAGCACCAGCTCATCACAAAGATCCCCGAGTGCCTCGGCAATAACCGACAGCATCTGACGGTTGGGATCATCCCTGAACCCGGCCCCGGTCATGCGATGCGCTCCTCCAGCAGCTTGCGAGCCAGTTCCCGTTCGCGCGCCTGGCCAATGCGCAGGGCGTCGAACAGGACCAACAACTCATACAGAGCCGGGTCATCCACCGCTGCCAACGGCAGTTTTTCATACAGAGGTAGTAGGCCCAGCCCCTGCGTATCCCCCAAGGGATGAGGCCAAACAGGCGGCGGCTCATCCGTAACCGCCATCAGATCCTTGAGCGGCGCAGCTCCGTGAGCCGTCGGAAAACCGATGGTCAATTCTCCACGCACGGCCGGGTAGGCATAGGGAGCACCGAAGATGACGAAGGATCGCAGAGCCGGCAGAATGGGTTGCGGGGGTCCCTCGATTTCCGCCAGCAACCGGGCAGCCAACAGGCGTTGGATGGCCGCATGCGCCTCAAACCGGGACAGGCGCATGGCTTCACCCAAGGCTGCATAGGGCAGCCACTGGCCATTCAG
Organism: uncultured Ectothiorhodospiraceae bacterium; assembly: GCA_964614545.1. GTDB lineage: Bacteria > Pseudomonadota > Gammaproteobacteria > SZUA-152 > SZUA-152 > DRQN01. The sequence goes on along the minus strand of CAZTPE010000145.1, from coordinate 1,548 downwards.
GACAACCAGCTTCAGCGCAATCGCCAGATCCTGGGGCTTGAGCACCCATTGTCGGCTGCCAGCCCGCTTCATGGCGACGGATTTTTCAGATGTTTTTGCTCTACTCATATGCAGTATGCATATAGCATACGCGCCTACAGGCCGCAAACTTTATATGCTATATGCATACGGCCATTGCGGTTAAGAAAGTCCACGAACAAAAAAGAAGCCGTGCGTTTGTTGCAATCGGCAAAGGGATGGTTCTTGATGACAAAATACAGCACGTGCGCTGCTTTGCTTTCCACCGTCGGATAGGCCGGTTCGCCGAACGCACTCTGATCCAGGCTGCCAAGAATCGACGCCAGCCCGTTCTCCCGCTCCAGTCCGCACATCCAGGCGCACCTCACCATCCGGCGCCTCGAACAGCACCACGTCGCCGAGGCTACCAGTAGCCAGATGCATTACGTCATTTCCGTTGGTCTTGTCCATTATTCCTGGCCTCTATCTCCAGTTTCCAACGCCTGCAGCGCCCTCGTGATCTTGTTGTTTGTCCGTGGTGTCATCACCCGCAGCCTGTTCACGCAGCTGATACGCCTCAATACGCACCAGCCTGCCCACCCGGGCAATTACTATGGCGGTATGAGTCAACATTGCATCCCGCCTTGCACGTTGCGCTGCACGCTGAATGGCAATGATCGCAGCAGGCAACAGGGGGTTGCGTGCCTTTACGAGCTGATCAGGTCTCACCATTCCATCCATTGATACCGATACGCTACGGCTATGACATCGACCACTGATTAGACAGCACTTCCGCCTGTTTCAGCACCAGCTCTACCGCTTCCGGCATCTTGTCCGGTGGATACTTGTAACGACGAAGCAGAACCCGCACCAGATTTCTGATCCTGGCGCGCACGCTGTCACGCACTTGCCAGTCGACCGTGGTGCTCTTGCGGAGTTTCTCTGTCAGTTCATGGGCGATCTTTTTGAGGATGTCATCGCCCAGCTCACGTACGGCGCTTTCGTTGTTGGCCAGCGCATCATAGAAAGCCAGCTCGTCAGGATTGAGGCCAAGGGCCTCTTCCCGTTTCATGGCCTCCTGGAAATCCTTAGCCATGTTGATGAGTTCTTCGATGACCTGGGCGGTCTCGATGGCGCGGTTGTGATATTTGCGCAGGGTTTCCAGCAGGCGGTCGCCGTATTTCTTTTCCTGCACCACGTTGTTGCGGGTGCGGGCGCGCACTTCATCCCGCAACAGTTTTTCCAGCAGCTCCACGGCGAGATTCTTGGCCGGCATGTTGCGAACCTCCTCCAGGAACTCCGGCGACAGCAGCCCGATGTTTGGCTTGTCCAGTCCGGCAAGCTGGAAGATATCCTCCACACCTTCCGCCATGATGGCGTTGTCCAGAATCTGCTTCAGCGCCGAGTTCTTCCCTTCTTCCGTGCGCTTCTTGTCCACCGTAGTGGATTTGACAATGGCGGACTTGATGGCCGAGAAGAAGGCAATCTCCTTGCGTAGCGCTTTCGCCTCATCCAGCGTGCCGCACAGTGAGAAGGCCTTGGTGATGGCCA
>CAZTPE010000144.1:0-6845 GCA_964614545.1 uncultured Ectothiorhodospiraceae bacterium | reverse complement strand
GCAATCACAATAAGGATTACGCTCAAAGTTGTCATTCGCTCTACGAATCAATATCCTGCACTGCGCAAGCACGACCACTTGCAGAGTCTAGGTACAAACCTAACTGTAATCAGTCGCATCAAAAACCAGCAGCCAGTCACGCGACACACAACACAGCGTGATATCGCTGCACCGATACCTACGAGAGCGTGCACCAAACCATGTTTGACAAGATAGTCATCGCCAACCGCGGCGAGATCGCATTACGAATCCTCCGCTGCTGCAAGGAAATGGGTATCGGCACCGTGGCCGTGCACTCCAGCGCCGACCGGGATCTGAAGCATGTGCGTCTGGCCGATGAATCCGTGTGCATCGGCCCCGCCTCCTCCGCCGAGAGCTACCTCAACATCCCGGCCCTGATCAGCGCTGCCGAAGTCACCGATGCCATGGCCATTCACCCCGGTTACGGTTTTCTGGCGGAAAACGCCGACTTTGCCGAACGTGTTGAGCAAAGCGGCTTCGCCTTCATCGGCCCGCGCCCAGAGACCATCCGCCTGATGGGCGACAAGGTCTCGGCCATCGAGTCCATGAAAGCCTCCGGTGTGCCCTGTGTACCCGGTTCCGATGGCCCCCTGGGTGACGACCCGGAGACCAATATCAAAATGGCGCGGAAGATCGGCTACCCCATCATTATCAAGGCTGCAGCCGGTGGTGGCGGACGAGGCATGCGCGTGGTGCACAGCGAGGCGGCGCTGCTTAACGCCATCTCCCTGACCCGCGCCGAGGCCCAGGCCGCCTTCGGCAGCGGCGTGGTGTATATGGAGAAATTCCTCGAAAACCCGCGCCACATCGAAATCCAGGTACTGGCCGACCAGCACGGCAACGCTATCCACTTGGCCGAACGCGATTGTTCCATGCAGCGCCGCCACCAGAAGGTGGTCGAAGAGGCCCCGGCGCCGGGTATCACCCCGGAGATACGCGCCGAGATCGGCGGCCGCTGCGCCGAGGCCTGCCGCAAGATCGGCTATCGCGGCGCCGGCACCTTCGAATTCCTCTACGAAAATGGCGAGTTCTATTTCATCGAAATGAACACCCGCATCCAGGTGGAACACCCGGTCACGGAGATGATCACCGGCGTCGATCTGGTCAAGGAGCAGATCCGCATCGCCGCCAACGAAACCCTCAGCCACACCCAGGACGAAATTATCGTGCGCGGCCACGCCTTCGAATGCCGCCTCAACGCCGAAGACCCGGAGACCTTCATGCCCAGCCCCGGCACCATCAGCCAGTTCCATTCGCCGGGTGGGCTGGGGGTGCGTGTCGACTCGCACATCTACAACGGCTACCGCGTGCCACCCTACTACGACTCCATGATCGGCAAGCTCATCGTCCATGGCGACAGCCGCGAGACGGCCATGGCGCGCATGCGAACGGCGCTGGGCGAATGCGTCATCGAGGGCATCAAGACCAATATCCCGCTGCATCAGGACATCTTCAGCGACGCCGCCTTCCAGGCCGGCGGCACCAACATCCACTACCTGGAAAAGAAGCTAGGCCTGTAGGCCAATGTTGAATGTTGAGTGCTTAATGTGTAATTGAAACACCCATTCAACACTCAACATTAAGCATTCAACATTGCCTTTCATGTCTTGGCTACAACTCACCCTCGAAGGCTCGCCACAGGATGCCACGCGCATCGCCGACGCTCTCAGCGGCCTCGGCGCGGCCGCCGTGACCCTGCAGGACGGCGCCGACCAACCGCTCTACGAGCCACCACCGGGGGAAACTCCGTTGTGGTCAGCCACGCGCATCATCGGCCTGTTCGAGGCCGATGCCGATATGATGACCATCACCGCACAGCTGGCCACCCAACTGGAAATGGATAAACTCCCACCGTGGCGTGTCTCGCCGCTGGAAGACAAGGACTGGGAACGCGAATGGATGGACAATTTCCATCCCATGCGCTTCGGCGAGCGCCTGTGGATCGTGCCCAGTTGGCATGCCGCGCCCGACGGCAATGCCGTCAATATCCTGTTGGATCCGGGCCTCGCCTTCGGCACCGGCACTCACCCCACCACCGCCCTGTGCCTGCAGTGGCTGGATGAGCACGGCGCCAACCACCCCGAGGTCATCGACTACGGCTGTGGTTCCGGCATCCTCGCCGTGGCAGCACTGAAGCTGGGGGCCGGACATGTCTGGGCGGTGGACAATGACCCGCAGGCGCTCATCGCCACCCGCGACAATGCCACCAAAAACCAGCTCACAGGGCGTATCGACGCCATCGCCCCGGCCCGCCTGCCGGAACAGCCAGTCCGGCTACTGCTCGCCAACATCCTCGCCCAGCCGCTGCTGGAACTGGCGGAAAAATTCTCCCGTTTAGTCGAGCCCGGTGGACATATCGTCCTCTCCGGCATCCTCCAGCATCAGGCCGAGGATATTACCCGCCACTACACACAGTGGTTCGACATGGCCCCCGCCGCACAGCAGGAAGAATGGATGCGCCTCAGCGGCAAACGCAGACGCTAACCCCACGAGCCGAGCCACCTGCCCCGAAATCGCTCAACTTTACCTATGCGCTGCCGAAAATACTGGCAATACCGCATGAGCCATTAGACCGATGAATCCGTTGAAACTGCGCCTGCCCATCCCGGCGCACGCCGATATCGAACAACGGGCACCCCGCCCCGACGAGATCCGTGACTGGCTGGCCTCGCTGCCTGCGCATGATCCAACGGCCAATCTTATCCATGTCACGGCCCTGCTGGTACGCTATAACCAGCACACACTACCGACCTCGCAGCGCTTCGCGGCCATGCAGATCCTGCAACCCTGGGTACTGCAACAGCTCCCCGGCCTGCAGCAGAAATACCGCGACCAATCCCTGCCCTTGACGCCCAGGCTGCAAACCCTGGCCGACGACGTATTCGACCTGCTGGACAACATGGCACAGGGCTATAAACAGGTCATCAACGATGCCATCAGCGACGCCGATGGCGACGACCTCAGCCCCGATACCTTCCTGCTGGCACTGCGCCAGACCATCGAACAAACCGGCCTGCTGATGCTGGAGAGCTACGCCCAGTACCGCAGCGAGCCCATCGGTCTGTGGGGCGAAATACACCGCCTGTACGCCCTGGCCGAGCGCAATGGCCTCAACACCATGGCCATCGATGCCAGCGATGCCAACAGCCAACCCGTGACCACTATCCAGTACACCTATCTGCGCATCGTCCTGCTGGGACTGGCACAGCCCTACCGGCTACTGTCCGGACAGGCCGATGTCCTCTACGGCTTCCTGCACCAGTGGACCACCGGCTGCCGCATGGTGGAAAAAAAGAACACCCTCGTCGAGGCCGGCAACTGCGTGGTCGACCTCGCCGGCAGTCGCCCACCGGAAATGGCCACTCAACAGACCCGCTTCCGCCCCGTCGACGGCCGCTTTCTCGATATCAGCGCGCTGCGCAGCCGGCTGGAGGAGCTCAGTCGTCAAAAAGCAGACAACAGCAACCAGTCCCTGAGCGAACGCATGCGACGCGATCTACTGACCCAGCTGTGCAATGTCTGGCAGGGCCGGAGCGAGCGCAGTGCCAAGCGTCATGCCGATGGCCAGCACATCCTCATGATGTGCATAGGCCTCGGCGCAGCACACCACCAGGTCAGTGGCGAGGCCGAATTCACCCCGGAAGAAGATGAAAGTGAGTTTCATCGCCCGCAAAAAAAGGGCGACCACCTGTCATTGCAGTCCAGGGACGATGCACCACGGCAGGTCACCACAACAACCGCCGAGGGTCTCGAAGCCACCCGTGTCTCCCGATTTACAACCGATATGGACGTGTGGGATGCCGTGCACGATACCCAGCTCCACGCTCGTGTCCTGCGGGACTCCGCCATGGCCGGCTATGCCGTCGAGCCCTGGCTGCGCATCAACCACAGCGACGGCGGCGTCGCCCTACTGCACATGCCCGACAACCGCACACAGGCGCGGGTCGGTGTGTTGACGGCCTATCGAGACGAGAATGAAACATTACTCTGGCATATCGGCACCGTCCGTTGGTTGCAGATCAATAAACAGGGCAGGCTGACACTGGGCATTAAATCACTGGGCAACCACATGGCCGCCATCGCGGTACGCGCCATCGGCGGCACCGGCAGTGGCGGCGAATACTTTCGCAGCCTGCTGATCGATTTCATCGATACAGAAGGCAACACCGGCAAGGGCCTGTTGGTGCCCGTCAGCATCTATGACATCGGCACACAGTTGGTACTGAACCTGAAAACCGAGCTGAAATATGTGCGACTGACGCGCATCATCGAAACCACCAGCTCGTTCACCCTGTTTGCCTTCAACACCATAGAAATGCCCCCTCAGGAAAAGGCACGGGTACAGGGCCTGCCTCAAAGGGACTGAGGCGTCACCTCCACGGTAAATAGCAATCCGCCAGCACAAATAGAAAGCCAACTAATGATCAGAGAGTACAGCGACACACCCCGTGTCGCGCTATAATGGTGGCCCGCGAAAAAAACGCAGCAAGACATCTCCGAGACACCATGTACACCCAATGCCCCCACTGCCAGGCCTACTTCGAGGTCACCGCCGACCAGCTCAAGGTCGGTGAAGGCGACGTGCGCTGCGGGCAGTGCCTGTCTATCTTCAATGCCCTGCAGCACCTCACCGAGCGCCTGCCCAACTGGGAAGAGGATGATGCCAATCAGTATGCGGACTGGGCAAAAAGCAACCCGTCAGCCAACACCACCGAACCTCCGGCACAGGACGGCGCAAACCAAGCACCCTCACGGGAGGCGCCGGCTGAAGACGCGGCACCGCCCATCGCAGCATCTGCGGCTGCACAGCCCACGATCAGCGGCCCCTGGCCGGACTTGGGCGATATCGATGCCGTGGCCGCCGAACTGGATCCGCACATCGGCACGCCCCGCCGCAGCGACACCTTTGATACTGCCGATGAATTCACCAGCCAGCAGATCGAAGCCATCGAGCTTCCGGATGACTGGCTGGACGAGTCTCCAAAAAAAATTCTTGCCGATGCCTTACCTGCCAGCGAAACACCGGAAACCAGCCCACCCGACACATCCGCCGACGGCGTCACCGCCGAAATCGCTCCGGCCGTCCCCATTCAGCAGAACACCACGGAAACACCACCACGCGAGATCTTTGCCGAGCCACTGACGCCCGAAACAGGGCACGGGGACGCGGAACAAGCCCCGACATCGAACCTCCCCGCCCCCCTGCTGCGCCAGCTGCAGGAGGAAAAGGCCGCCAGCCTGCGTCCACCGGCAACACCGTGGGTTATCGGCAGCCTGCTGATGGTGGTACTGTTCCTGGCCCAGGCCAGCTACTTTTATCGTGACGAACTGGCCCTGCGCAAACCCGAACTGCGCCCCTGGCTGGAACAGGCCTGCAGCTACCTCGACTGCAGCCTCCGCCGTCCACCCCGTCAGGCCCGCATCGACATCCTCGGCTGGGACGTGCGCTCGCTGCCCGACACCCCACAGGCGCTGATCGCCAGCACCACCCTGGTCAACAAGGCCCCGGAGCCGCAACCCTACCCCCTGCTGACCCTGCGCTTCTCCGACATGAACGGCGCTCCGGTCGCACAGCGCCGTTTCCTGCCACGCGAATACCTGTCTGCCGGCACCGACATCAAGGCTGGCATACCCCCGGATACCCCGGTGGTGGTGGAACTGGCGTTGGTGGACCCCGGCAAGCAGGCGGTCAACTTCGAATTTCATACTGAAGAGCACTTCCAATGATTGCTTGTAGCCTCTGCGCAACCTGGCGCAATAATTGCCGACGACCGCCAGCGCAGGTTTGTCTAAAAAAGCAGCAGATTTGCGCCTTATCACCTTGTCTCCCTGGCGTGCCACAGGGTAGTATTATCGACCCGATTTTCCCCGGGGATTCCGACTAAAACGCCACGTTTTACCACTGCCTGCAGTGGGGAAAAAAACCGGCAAAAGGCAACACACATCTCGATGCAGATCGGCCCCTACAAACTGTCCAACCCGCTCGTCCTGGCCCCTATGGCGGGCGTCACTGACCGGCCCTTTCGGCAGCTATGCAAGCGTCTCGGTGCCGGCATGGCGGTGTCCGAAATGGTCTCCTCCAACTCCCTGCTGTGGGGTTCGGAAAAGACCAAGCGGCGCGCCAATCACGACGGCGAAACCGATCCACGTTCGGTACAGATCATGGGAGCCGAACCGAAGCTGATGGCCGCGGCGGCGCGCTACAATGCCGACAACGGCGCACAGATCATCGACATCAACATGGGTTGCCCGGCCAAGAAGGTATGCAACGTCGCCGCCGGCTCCGCACTATTGCAGGACGAAGGGCTGGTCGGAAAAATCCTCGACGCCGTGGTCGGCGCCGTGGACATTCCCGTCACGCTGAAGATCCGCACCGGCTGGGATACCGAGCACCGCAACGGCGTCCGCATCGGCCAGATCGCGGAGAGCGCCGGCATCCAGGCACTGGCAATACACGGTCGCACCCGCGCCTGCGCCTATCGGGGAAACGCGGAATACGACACCATCGCCGCCATCAAGGCCACTATCGGCATCCCGGTGATCGCCAACGGCGATATCACCACGCCGGAAAGAGCCAAGATGGTACTGGACTACACCCAGGCGGATGCCGTGATGATCGGCCGCGCGGCCCAGGGTCGCCCCTGGATCTTCCGCGAGATCGGCCATTACCTGCAGACAGGTGAAAAACTGCCGGAACCCACCCTCGCCGAAGTGCGGGGCATCCTGCTCGAACACCTCGACAACCTGTACGCCTTCTACGGCGAATATGCCGGCGTACGCATCGCCCGCAAACACATCTCGTGGTACAGCAAGGGACAACGGCA
>CAZTPE010000143.1:0-6878 GCA_964614545.1 uncultured Ectothiorhodospiraceae bacterium | reverse complement strand
GGTAAACACCGCCGCCACCTGCGTGCCCTCATCCAGCGCCATCAGCACCACGTCACGGCGCCCTTCCTGCTTGATGCCGGCACAGGTGGCCGCCAGACGCAGTCCGGGCACGGCGTGCATAACGGGAAGTGGTTGCTTGTTGACGCTCATGATGTTCTCGGCTCTGGTGAAAATAGGGATAAAAAACAGACTTTGGATGTTAGCGGCAAGCCCACCCACGGCACAAGCCAGTCACTCACGCAAACGAAAAAAGGCGCACAGGATGTGTCATCCTGCGCGCCCCTTTCACGACTTCGTTCTGGCAATCAGATCAGCCAAGCTTGCCGTGGCACTGCTTGAATTTTTTCCCGGAACCGCAGGGACAGGGTTCGTTGCGTCCAACCTTGCGACCATCGCGCACGAAGGGCTGATGCGCAGGCTCTTCGCCCGCCGGTGTTTCTTCGGGCGCTCCACCTGCGGTGGCCGATGGCGCCTGTTCGTGCTGATAAGAAACGGGTACCTCGGAACGTCGCTGCGCTTCCATCGCTTCGACGTCCTCTTCGGCACGAATCTGCACCTTGGAAAGAATCTCTACCACCTCGCGCTTGAAGCGCTCCAGCATGGTGCCGAACAGCTCAAAGGCCTCGCGCTTGTATTCCTGCTTGGGGTTCTTCTGCGCATAGCCACGCAGGTGAATGCCCTGGCGCAGGTGATCCATGGTGGCCAGGTGATCCTTCCATTGTTCGTCCAGCACCTTCAGCAGCACGGCCTTTTCGAAGTGACGTAACACCTCCCTGCCAGCCTGCGCCTCCTTCTCGTAATAGGCCTGCTCCAGCTCATCGAAGATGCGCTGACGCAGGCTTTCCTCGTGCAGGTCGTGGTCTTCGTCCAGCCACTGCTGCACCGGCATGGTCATGCCGAAGTTGGCCTCCAGCGCCTTTTCCAGTCCGGCCACGTCCCACAGCTCGTCCAGCGAACCCGGCGGAATGTATTCGCTGATCAGGTCGCCCACCACGTCGACGCGGATGTTCTTGACCATCTCCGACACGTCGTCGGTGGACATTAGTTCCGCACGCTGCTCGTAGACCACCTTACGCTGGTCGTTGGCGACATCGTCGTATTCCAGCAGGTTTTTACGAATATCGAAGTTGTGGCCCTCTACTTTACGCTGGGCATTTTCGATTGCCTTGTTGACCCACGGATGCTCGATGGCCTCACCGTCTTGCATACCCAGCTTCTGCATCAGGGCGGCGACGCGCTCGGAGGCGAAAATGCGCATCAGGTTGTCTTCCAGCGACAGGTAGAAGCGGGTCGAGCCCGGATCACCCTGACGGCCGGAACGACCACGCAGCTGATTATCGACACGGCGTGACTCGTGGCGTTCGGTACCCGTCACATGCAGGCCACCCGCCTCCAGCACCTGCCGATGACGCAGCTCCCACGCCTGCCGGAGTTTCTCATCTTCCGCCTCATCAATGTCGCCGGCAGCCGCCAGCTCGGCATCAAGATTGCCGCCAAGGACGATATCGGTACCGCGACCGGCCATATTCGTGGCAATGGTCACCGAACCGGGTGCGCCGGCTTGGGCGATAATCTCCGCCTCTTTCTCGTGGAATTTGGCGTTCAGCACCTGATGCGGCACCTTGGCCTTATCCAGCAGCTCGGAGAGATACTCCGAGGTCTCGATGGAGGCGGTACCCACCAGCACTGGCTGCTGACGCTCGCGGCACTCCTTCACGTCTTCGCAAATAGCATCGAATTTTTCTTTGCTGGTGAGGAACACCAAGTCGGTCAAATCCTTGCGCGCCACCGGCTTGGCGGGGGGGATCACCACCACTTCCAGGCTGTAGATCTGCTGGAACTCGAAGGCCTCGGTATCGGCAGTACCGGTCATACCGGCCAGCTTGTCGTAGAGACGGAAATAATTCTGGAAGGTGATCGAGGCCAGGGTCTGGTTCTCGTTCTGTACCGCCACGCCTTCCTTGGCCTCCACCGCCTGATGCAGGCCATCGGACCAGCGCCGGCCCGGCATGGTGCGACCGGTGAATTCGTCGACGATGACGACGTCACCCTCTTTGACGATGTAGTCTACGTTACACTGATACAGGGCGTGGGCGCGCAGCGCGGCATTGACGTGATGAATCAGGCGGATGTTAGCCGCGTCATAGAGGCTTTCGCCCTCTGGCAGCAGGCCGATCTCGGAAAGCATCTCTTCCACATGCTGGTGGCCCTGTTCGGTGAGGTAGACCTGTTTGGATTTTTCTTCCAGATAATAGTCACCCAGCTGTCCGTCCTCGGGCTCTTCGCCTTCCTGCTTTTCCAGGCTGGGTACGATTTTATTAATCTTTTCGTACAGATCGGAGCTGTCGTCGGCGGGACCGGAGATAATCAGCGGCGTACGCGCCTCGTCGATGAGGATGGAGTCCACCTCGTCGACAATGGCGTAATGCAGCTCGCGCTGAACCTTCTCTTCAAGACTGAAGGCCATATTGTCGCGCAGGTAATCGAAACCGAATTCATTGTTGGTGCCGTAGGTAATATCGGCGGCATAGGCGGCACGCTTTTCGTCCGGACTCTGCCCGGAAAGCGCCACACCCACTGACAGGCCGAGGAAATTGTACAGCTTGCCCATCCAGGCGGCATCGCGGCTGGCGAGATAGTCATTCACCGTCACCAGATGTACGCCCTTGCCGGTAAGTGCATTGAGGTACACCGCCAGCGTGCCCACCAGGGTCTTACCCTCACCGGTGCGCATCTCGGCGATCTTGCCATCGTTGAGCACCATACCTCCGATGAGCTGGACGTCGAAGTGGCGCATGTCCAGGGCGCGTTTGCCGGCCTCGCGCACCACGGCAAAGGCCTCGACCAGCAGGTCGTTGACCTTGGCGCCGTCAGCCAGACGCTGACGGAACTCGTCCGTCTTGGCGCGCAGCTCCTCATCGGACAGTGCCTGAATCTCTGGCTCCAGGGCACTGATCTGGGCCACGACCTTGTTCATCTGCTTCAGCAGACGATCGTTTCGACTACCGAAAACCTTGGACAACAGTTTACTTACCATGTCTTTTTCACATCGATTCAGGAATGGATGACGCACGCACAGGCACGCCGGATAAAGGCTGGGATTATAACGGGGATCAGGGGTTTAGAGAATAATTATTGCTTTCCCGCACTGATCAGCGGGAGGCCAGGATATATTTCTTGGGGTCGACGGTCTTGTCCTTGTAGCGCACCTCGAAATGCACATGCGGGCCGGTGGAACGACCGGTGGAACCCATCTTCGCCAGCGTCTGGCCCTTTTTCACCGCATCGCCAATACCGACCAGTATTTTCTCGTTATGCCCGTAGCGGGTGACATAACCATTGCCGTGATTGACCTCCACCAGGTTGCCATAACCATAGCGGCTGCCGGCCCATGTCACCACGCCGGCGCCCACGGCAATCACTTCACTGCCTGCCTTGCCGGCGAAATCCATGCCCTTGTGGTGCTCGCGACGGCCGCTGAAAGGGTCGGTACGCATGCCATAATAAGATGAAATCCAGCCGCGCTTGATAGGGCGTCCGGCAGGGAATACCGCATCCTGCAGATTACGGCTCATGAGCATGGTTTCCAACAGACCCAGCTGCTCGGTGCGGTCATCCAGCTGGCGGGAAAGGCTCTCGAGTGACTGCATAAAATCCGGCAGAGGTATCGCTTCAGGGGCAGAAGCTATTTCCGGGCCACCAACAGCGGGTTTGGAGGAGAAATCAAACTCGCCCTTGTCGAGATCGGCCACCTCGGTCAGGCGTTCACCCAAGGCATCCAGACGGATGACCTTGGCCTGTAGCTCACCCAGGCGCAGGGCCAGGGCATCCATATTTTCACGCGCCCCGCGCTGAACGTCGGCAATCTCTTCGCGCTGAACCAGCATCTCCTGCTGCCAGGAACTCATCAGCAGTTCGTCTTGGCTGGGGGCAGCCTTCTGCGCCATCCAATAGCCACCAAACATCAACAGGGAGGGGACAATGACAAATGCCAGCACCGACGCAAATGTCACCGCAGCGCGCGTCACCGTTACCGTGCGCGTCCTGCCTCCCCGCTTGCCAATAAAAATAATATTCATACTGCGCCGTCCGCTCCCGTTTATCACCGCTTCGAGGTATCGCTTCCAGCTGTTACCACAGTGAACTACAATAGTTTCCTGTTTCGATCCAACGACATTCGCGCCATGCCCGTTCGCAAAAGATCATTCGGCAAGAGCCTGGCCAGCATTCTGGCCGCAGCCGATAATGGCCTGCAACCACTGTTTATTCACGCCCACCGACTACAGGCGCTGAATCGCATGCTGCGCGGTGCACTGGGCGAGCCCCTTGGCCCGCATGTCAGTCTCTGCAACATCCGCACCGACACTGCCATCGTTGCCGCGGATTCACCCGCCTGGCTCACCCAGCTCCGCTATCAGGCACCGACGGTGCTGCACATCCTGCAAAGCCAGCCGGGACTTGAGTCCTTGCGCAAGGTGCGATTCAAGGTGCAGCCCGCCAGCGAGCCGGCAGAGCCGGCATCGCCACCCCGTCACGCCTCACTCTCCCCATCGGGAGCAGAGACATTAAAAAGCGCAGCTGAGGGAATTCAGGACCCCGAACTTGCCGAGGCCCTGCGACGCCTGGCACTCAACGGCCCGAAAAAAGCCTGAAAACGGAATGCCGGCAAAGACGCCAAGCTACCGTAACTTATCGAAGTCTGACGCAAAAACTTTAGCCAACACACGCCAAAACGCCCTCAGCGGGCCGCTAAAGGTAGCAATTCAGACGGAAAGTAACAAGTTGAAAGGCACACAGGCCGCTAACGGCGTGATCAATTTGCCATCATGGGGTGGGTATAGGAAATGGGAGCGCTGCGCGAATCATCGAATGTCGCCGACTCCCAGGCCGACTCATCGGCCAACAGGGCACGCAGCAGACTGTTGTTTAATGCATGGCCGGATTTGCAGCCACTGAAGGCACCAATCAGACTGCAACCCAGCAGGTACAGATCGCCAATGGCATCCAGCACCTTGTGTTTGACGAACTCGTCGTGATAACGCAGGCCGTCTTCATTCAGTACGCGGTAATCATCCATCACGATGGCATTGTCGTGACTGCCGCCGAGGGCGAGATTGTTCTCGCGCAGCTGCTCGATGTCGCGCATGAAACCGAAGGTGCGCGCACGGCTGACTTCCTTGACGAAGGAGGTGCTGGAAAAATCTACCGTGGTCGTCTGCACGCTGCTCTTGAAGACCGGATGTTCAAAGTCGATATTGAAGGAGACCTTGAAGCCTTCGAACGGATCAAAACGGGCCCACTTGTCGCCGTCTTCCACGATTACCGTCTTTTTAATACGGATGAAGCGCTTGGGTGCATTCTGGTCTTCAATGCCCGCCGACTGGATCAGAAATACGAAGGGCCCGGCACTGCCATCCATGATCGGCACCTCGGCAGAACTGACGTCGATATAGGCATTGTCGATACCCAGGCCGGCCATCGCCGACAACAGATGCTCGACGGTGGAGATGCGCACATTACCTTTTACCAAGGTGGTGGACAGGCGCGTATCACCGACATTCTCCGGCTTGGCCTCAATCTCAACCGGCTCATCAAGATCCACGCGCCGAAACACGATACCGGTATCCACCGCCGCCGGCCTCAGGGTCAGATAGACCTTTTCTCCGGTGTGCAGGCCAATACCCGTGGCGCGGATGACATTCTTCAGTGTACGTTGCTTGATCATTTTTCAGTCGATTCAGAGAATAAAGTCCGCCCGGCACCCAGCCACGCAGAAGTCGCGCATGTTACCACAGCGCCAAAACCCTGCCTAGTGAACGGGTTCACACTAACCGTGCCATCTGCAGGCCCCGCCCCTATCGGCGAAGCCACTCGATAACTTGAGGGCACTTCTACGAGTGTAGTACCTCATACTAGAAGTGCCCTTGAGCCATCAGTCCGCCTGACGGCGCAGAAAGGCCGGAATGTCCAGGTAATCCATGTTGCCGTCAGCGGTGGCGGCAAAACGCTCACCGGCCACTGCCTTATTACGAATCACCGTCGGACGATCCAGTTCGCCGTAGTTCACCTCACCCTCGGCGGTCTTTGGCGGCACCAGCTTGACCGGCTTGTCCAGCGTCTCGATCTTGCTATTCCCCAACCCCGTCGCCACCACGGTGACACGCAGGCCGTTGGACATTTCCGGATCGATCACGGTACCCACCACCACGGTGGCGTTTTCGGAGGCAAAGTCTTTCACCGTGCTACCCACCGCATCAAACTCACCAATGGTCATATCCATCCCGGCGGTCACATTCACCAGGATACCGCGTGCACCAGCCAGGTCGATGCTCTCCAGCAGTGGACTGGCCACGGCGGCCTCGGCAGCAGCGCGGGCGCGGTCCGTACCCTCGGCGTAACCGGTGCCCATCATGGCCATGCCCATCTCCGACATCACCGTGCGCACATCGGCAAAATCGACGTTGATCAGGCCCGGACGGGTGATCAGCTCAGCGATGCCCTGCACCGCACCCAGCAGCACGTCATTGGCGGCCTTGAACACATCCAGCAGGGTCATGTCGGCACCCAGCACACTCATCAGCTTCTCATTGGGAATGGTGATCAGCGAGTCGACATACTCCGACAGCTCCTTGATGCCATGATCGGCGATATCCATGCGCTTCTTGCCCTCGAAGGGAAACGGCTTGGTGACCACAGCCACCGTCAGCACACCCAGCTCCTTGGCGATCTGCGCCACCACCGGCGCACCACCAGTGCCGGTGCCGCCGCCCATGCCGGCGGTGATGAACACCATGTCGGCACCCTCCACCAGCTCCACGATGCGCTCACGATCCTCCAACGCGGCCTGGCGGCCGACATCGGGATTGGCGCCGGCGCCC